>DATMAH010000086.1:0-2185 GCA_035583735.1 Dehalococcoidia bacterium | reverse complement strand
ACGGGGAGGACGCACGACAGGCGCGGAGACGCCGGTTCAGGCACGCTCCTGGTACTCGCCCGTCGCGGTGTTGACCTTGATGCGGTCGCCCTCGTTGACGAACAGGGGGACGTTGACGACGAGGCCAGTCTCCATCTTCGCCGGCTTGGTCGCACCCGTCGCCGTGTCGCCCTTCACGCCCGGCTCGCACTCGGTGATCTTGAGCACGACCGACGCCGGCAGCTCGATGCCGATCGGCTCGTCGCCGAGGAAGAGCACGTCGCAGGTGCCGTTCTCCGGCAAGTAGTAGCGCGCGTCGCCAACCTGGTCGAGCGTCAGCGGCACCTGGTCGTACGTCTCGGTGTTCATGAAGTGCATGATGTTGTCCTCGGCGTAGGAGAACTGCATCGGCACGCGCTCGACGCGCACGCGCGGCCACTTCTCGCCAGCCTGGAACGTGCGCTCGATGATGTCGCCCTTGCGGACGTCGCGGAGCTTCATGCGCATCTGCGCGGAGCCACGCCCCATCTTGATGTGCGCGAACTCCATCACCTGGTAGACGCGGCCGTCCAGCTCGATGGTGGCGCCGCGCTTCATGTCGCTTGTCGAGATCATCCTGTGGTCGTTCTCCTCATCCGCGTGCGGGCGCGCTACGGCGCCCCTCCCGTCTTGTCTGCACGGGGCGCGCCGCGGCGCCCCTACCGTCACCGCTAGCCGGCGAATGTGAGCTTTGGCGACTTGCTCATCACGCGCGCTTTGCCGCCTTCGAGCACCACCATGTCCTCGATGCGCACGCCGCCCCAGCCCGTGATGTAAATGCCGGGCTCGACCGTAAACACCATGCCGTCCTCCAGCACGTCCTTCGACGTGCGGCCGAGGCGCGGCGCCTCATGCACCTCCAGGCCGATGCCGTGGCCGAGGCCGTGGCCGAACGTCTCGCCGTATCCAGCCGCCTCGATCACATTGTGCGCGATCATGTGGCACTCCTCGCCGGTCATCCCGGGCTTCACCATCTCCTCCGCGGTGAGCTGCGCCGTCAGCACGATGTCGTAGATCTTCTTGAACTGGTCATCCGGCTTGCCCAGGAAGATGGTCCGCGTCAGGTCCGACATATAGCCGGCCACCTCGCATCCCATGTCAATGACGACGCCCTCGCCCGCCTCCAGCTTGCGGTCGCGCGGGTACGCGTGTGGCTGCGCGCCCCACGGGCCGCCAGCGACGATGGTGTCGAACGAGAGCCCGTCGCCGCCGTGCTCGCGGATGTACTTCTCGATCTCCCAGGCGACCTGCTTCTCCGTCCAGCCCGGCTCGACGCGCTCGGCGACGTGGACGAACGCGGCGTCGCCGAGGTCGGCGGCGCGCTGAAGCGCCTCCACCTCCACGGGCTCCTTGTAGATGCGCAGCTTCTCGACAAGGTCGGTCGTCGGCACCAGCGCCGGACGATCGCTCTCCCGCATGGAGGCGATGGCCTTCTTGAAGGCGGAATGGACGGACACCGTCATATCCGCAGCCTCGAATGCCACCTTCTTGCCGCCGAGCCCCGCGAACAAGCCGGGCGCCCAGGCGTCGTAGCCGCCCACAACCCTGTGCAGCCGATAGTCCGGCGCCTGGTGCGCGCTCTGCTCGTAGTAGCGGAAGTCCGTCGCGATGATGGCGTCGTCCGCGGTCACGAGCAGGTAACCGGCGGAGCCCGTGAAACCGCTGAGGTAACGCCGGCTCTGCGGGCTGGAGATCAGGGCGGCGTCAAGCTCGCGCTCGGCGAGCGCGGCGCGGAGCCGTTCGGTCCTCTCGTTCATCTGGTGCCTCGTCTCACTATACGGGTGTCTGTCCGCCATCCGAGAAGAGCTGGCGGATCCACGGGACGGCATCGGGCCGGCCGGTCACGCGCAGCACGACGGCGTCCGGGTGGCGCTGGAGGACGAGCGTGAGGAAGGCGCAGCACCGCGACTCGAGGTCCACGTAGCGCCGCACGTCGTCGTACGCCTCCCGTGCGAACGTGACCTCGACGCCACGATCGACCGCGCGCACGGTGCGCAGCTCGCCAGCAAGCCCCTCCGCGATGCCGGCGCGCGCCGTCGGCGAAGCGATGCCCAGGTCGCAGGCGATCGCCGCATCAGGGTCCGTGGCGACAAGCTCGATGATCTCGATCTGGCGGCGGCTCACGTCGTCGCCCCCTTCAGGCGTTCCACGAGGGCCTCGAGCGCCA
>DATMAH010000085.1:0-2444 GCA_035583735.1 Dehalococcoidia bacterium | reverse complement strand
CCAGGTGGTGGTCACCGCCATGCAGGAAGTCGGGATCGATCTGTCGTCCGCGCGCCCGACGCGGCTGGCCGAGACGCTGGCTGCGGCGCCGCAGATCATCGTGACGATGGGCTGCGGCGACCAGTGCCCCCACGTGCCCGGAGCCGAACACGACGACTGGCCGGTGGACGACCCGCAAGGACGGCCGATCGAGGAGGTCCGGCGGATTCGCGACGAAATCCGGGCGCGCGTCGCGGCGCTCATCCAGGAGCGGCACTGGCTGTGACAGAACCGGCGGTCCGGCTGACAGCTCAGCCGGCTGAAGGGCCCGAATCCCGAAGACGTATACTGCAGTGCTGTAGGAGCAGGTTGTGCATCCTCGGCGAGTCCCATCGGCACGGGAGGGTTGTATGGGCAAGATGCTCAGGTGCCAGGACGTGATGGGCAACTGCGACGCGGTGCTGTACGGCAAGGATGAAGACGAGGTCATCGCCAAGGCGGAAGAGCACGCCCGCAAGGAACACAACATGACGATGATTCCGCCGGACGTGGTGCGCGAGATCGCCAACCACATCACGGATGGCGAAGAACCGCGCCGGCGCTGGTTCACCTGGGGGCGCTAGGAGGCGCCCGTCGCCTCGGGCGGGGGCGGGCCGACGGTTGCGCGAAGCAGCCAGTTCGCCAGCAGATCGCCCTCGTGGCGATCGACGCGCGTGTGCTTCGCGCAGATGCGACGGAGCACGCCGCCCGCGTTCCATGGACCAAAGTGGGCGGCCTGGTAGCCGCACAGCAGCGTGAAGCGCTCCACCGCCGCCAGCCCGTTCCAGAGGTCTTCGAGCGCCTCGACGGCGCCGAAGTTGCCCTCTTCGGCGAGCAGATCGACAAGCTCCCCGTACACGCGTACACCTGCCCGCGACGTATCGCCCAGCTTGCGAACGAGACTTCCGATCGTCTCATCGAACAGACTGGCGTCGGGCACCCCGCGGCGCACGATCAGATCGACCGCCGCGCCCGCATCCATGAGTGTCAGCCTGCCGTCGGAGACGAGCGCCGCGGCGCTCGCGCCGCGCGCCGCCAGCGCGTTCGTCACCGCGTCACGGTGCGACGGCCGGGCAAGCACGAGGAGATTGTCTCCGGCATCGAGTCCGGTGTGCAGGAAGCCGGCGACCGAAGCGGCGAGCGTGTCTGTGGTTTCGAAGAACTGGACGATATGGTCGGAAACACCATCACCGGTGACGATGCGTCCTGGCTCCACGCCGGCCTCCCGAACTGAGGACGGAAATGCTGCCCAATATCGGCTCCAGAGTACGTATCCGTCATTTGCGATTCAAGCTCAGCGCCGTGTGCCGCAGCCAGACCCGCCGGCGCCACAGATGAGCTTTGCGCACCGGCCGTGACGCCCGACGCCGCCCGGCCGACCGTCGGATGGCGTGTCAACGCCGAGCGCCTGGTCCTCCTGGGCTGGAGCCGGGCCATCCTGTTGCAACTGGCGCATCCGCTGGTCGCTGCGGGCGTATACGACCACAGTACCGTCCGGCAGCATCCGTGGAGGGCTGCCACGCGCCTGCATCACACGGTCAAGGCGATGCTGGCGCTGACCTTCGGCACCGAAGGCGAGCGGCAAGCGGCGCTCGAGGGCATCCTGTCGATCCATCGCCGCGTCCACGGGCGTCTGTCCCACGCAGCCGGCCGCTTCCCTGCCGGGACGCCCTACTCGGCCGAGGATCCCGCGCTCGTGCTCTGGGTGCACGCGACGCTGCTCGAATCGATGCCGCTGGCGTACGAGCTGTGCGTCGCGCCGCTTGGCGAGACGGACAAGGACGCCTACTGCGCCGAGGCGGCCTGGGTGGCGCACGCCCTCGGGGCGCGCGAGTCGGAGATACCGCGCTCCTGGCGCGCCATGCGCGAGTGCCTCGACGCGCACTACACGTCGGGCGCGATCGCCGTCACGCCGCAGGCGCGGGAGCTGGCCAGCGGGGTCCTCGCGCCGCCGTTTGCGTGGATGGTTGCGCCGCTGGCGCGCCTGAATCGCCTCGTGACGGCGGCACTGCTGCCGCCGTCCTTGCGCGAGGCGTACGGCCTCGAGTGGTCGACCGCCGACGAGCGGCGGTTTGCTCGAGCGACGGCGCGGATCCGGCGGCTGCGGCGGCTCCTGCCCGATGCGGTAGCGTGGTGGCCTCAGGCGCGCCGGTTGCAGCAGCCCGCAGCCTGAGACAGCGGGCCGCGGTCTCGCGCGGCCGGATCACGTCCCGCTCGCCCGTCTGCCCGGTTCTGTGACGACGGCGAACTCGTCACCAACCGACCGCACCCTCCTCTGTTCCACCCGTTCGACGACCGCGGCGGTGACCAGATCGCCGGTGACGTTGACCGCCGTGCGGCACATGTCGAGCAGGCGGTCGGCGCCGAGCACGATGGCGATGCCTTCCGCCGGCACGCCCATCATCCCCAGCACCATGGCCAGCAGC
>DATMAH010000084.1:0-2871 GCA_035583735.1 Dehalococcoidia bacterium | reverse complement strand
CCAGATTCCACAGGTGGCAGACCTCCGTCTGCCCGATGCGGTGGATGCGCCCGAACCGCTGTTCGAGCCGGTTCGGGTTCCAGGGGAGGTCGTAGTTGACCATCAGGTGCGCGCGCTGCAGGTTGATACCTTCGCCGGCGGCGTCCGTGGCGACGAGCACCTGGACGCGCGGGTCGTGTCTGAACGCCTCCTGCGCGTTGGCGCGCTCCTCCCGCCCCATCCCCCCGTGAATGATCACGACGGCATCGTCGCGGCCCAGCAGCGTGGCGATCCGCTGGCGGAGATAGTTCAGCGTGTCCCGGTGCTCGGTGAAGATCACCAGCTTCTGGCTGGCGGCGCGGGGGACGGCATCGGCGCCGGGCACGCCCGTCGGGTGACCGTCGCCGATGCCGACGGGCGTCGTGAAGACGGCGTTGAGTAGACCGGCCAGCTCGCGCCATTTCCGATCGTCGCACCGGTTCCGGACCGCGAGGGCCATGCTCTCCAGCCGGCGTAAGGTCTCGGTTTCGGCTCTCAGCTCGGCGATGGTGCGCGCGGCGGTCGCCTGGTCGACGACTTCCTCGACGACGGCGTCCTGTTCGTTCTCGGGGGCGTCTTCGAGATCCTCCAGGTCTTCCTCGGTCATGACGGGAAACCGGGCGTCCGCGTCCATGGCGGCGAGGGCGCCGCGCTGCAGCAGCTCCTCCTCGCGCAGGCGCTTCTCGAGCCGCTCGCGGCGGCGCCGCAGCGACTGGTAGATCGCTTCCGGCGACGAGGCCAGGCGCCGCTGGAGCATCGTGAGCGCGAAGCCGACGGTGCCCGCGCGCTTATCGTTCTGGAGCGCGTCGGCACGATTGAACTCCTGGCGCACGTACTCGGTGACGGCGGTGTAGAGCGCCGCCTCGGCGTCGGAGAGCTGATACGGCACCGTGTGCGCGAGGCGCTCGGGGAAGAGCGGCGTGGCGTCGAAGGTGAGGAGCGATTCCTTCGTCATGCGACGCATCAGGTCGGACACGTCGGCCGTGTGGACGCCGTCGCGGAAGCGGCCCTCGAAGCGGTCGCCATCGAGGAGCGCCATGAACAACTGGAAGTCTTCCTCCTTCCCGTTGTGCGGCGTGGCCGTCAGCAGCAGGAAGTGCCGCGTGACGGTCGACAGGAGCTGGCCGAGCTTGTAGCGCTTCGTGTACTTCACCTCGCCGCCGAAGAAGCTGGCCGACATCTTGTGCGCCTCGTCGCAGACGACCAGATCCCAGGCGCACTCGGGGGCGGCGACCTTGGCCTGCACATCCTCGTTGCGCGAGAGCTTGTCGAGCCGCGCGATCACGAGGTTGTGCTCGAAGAACCAGTTGCCCGTGCGCGCCGCCTCGAGCTTGTCGTTGGTCAGGATCTCGAACGGCAGGTGGAAACGGCGATACAGCTCGTCCTGCCATTGTTCGGCGAGGCTGCCGGGGCACACCACGAGACAGCGGTGCAGGTCGCCGCGGGCGATCAGCTCCTTGATGAAGAGGCCGGCCATGATCGTCTTGCCGGCGCCTGGATCGTCGGCGAGCAGAAACCGGAGGGGCTGCCGCGGCAGCATCGACCCGTAGACCGCGGTGATCTGGTGAGGGAGCGGCTCGACGAGCGACGTGTGGACCGCCAGCACGGGATCGAACAGGTGCGCGAGCTCGATGCGGCGCGCTTCGGAGACGAGGCGAAACAGCGCGCCGTCCCCATCGAGGCTCCAGGGGCGGCCCTGCTCGACGACCTCGATGCGCGCTTCGTCGTGGCGGAACAGCAGCTCGTTGGCGACTTTGCCGGCCGGCGTCTTGTACGTCAGTTCGAGCGCCTCCGAGCCGAACCACTGCGTGGTGACGACGGTCACCAGGCAATCGGGCAGAATGCCCCGGACGGCTGCGTGCGGCTGGAGATCCTCGAGCCTGCTCATCGCGGGTCTGGACGCCGCCGCGGCGGGGCGAGCGAAGCGCCAGGCGGCCGGACGCGAGCTTTGGACTCGTCGGCCGATCGCCGAGAGCGTGCCGCCACCGGGCGAGCGCCAGGAGAGCCGGCTGCTACGATACCGCAAGCGCGACCGTCCCCGGCGTGCGGCCCGCCTGTCGCGCCCGTCCCGGGAACGTGTCTCGAGCGCCGCCCGTCAGTGCCTCGCGCTCAGGCGATGGGACGGAGCCGGTGCCGCGCGGGGTCGCCGCCGTTGATTTGATGAGTGTCTTCGGGACCTGTGACAGGGGAGGTCACATCGCGACACGACGTCCGTGACCCAGCCGAAGGCGTATTCGTGGTCCGGCGGCGAATCGCCTGCACCTTGCCGCCGTCAACGCCAGGGCGTGTGGCACGCCTCGAGCTCCGCCTCTGGGAGGAACTGAACGCCGATCTGGCAGGATCACCGATGCGCACTCGACCGCGCCGCCGGCCGCCGACGCCGGACCACGGTCCACGGGCCGGACATCCGCCGTGCGGGCACAGCCCCGCGGCGCCGGCGGCACGAATGGTCGGGGCGGCGCCAGGCGGCGCCGCCCCTGTCGTCTTCAGACCCGGCTCATTTGCACCACGGGCAGCAACAGCCTGTCGCCGCTGTCGCCGCGGCGGGCAGCACGAGCGCCGCGATGCCGGCGAGAGCCGTGAGAATGCTGCGCAAACCTGTCATCGTGAACCTCCTTTCGGCTTCTGGCGCGAAGATCCGACGGTTGCCCGCCGTCCCCTCGGGTGGAGGCCTTTGCCGACGCGCGGTACCGAGCCCGCGCTGCCGGAGCGGGCATTGCGGCCATGCGGATGATCGGCACTACTGGGAGGCTACGGTCGGAGGTCGACATGAAGGTCAAGCGGGGGCTGGAGGCTTGACCTTCATCACGACTCGAAGGTCTAGGAAAGAGCCATGCGAGGACTGCGCATCGG
>DATMAH010000083.1:0-7084 GCA_035583735.1 Dehalococcoidia bacterium | reverse complement strand
TTCCCCCACCGTGGCGCCCGCCAGCAGCCCAACGGTCGCGCCATCGCCCGCCGCGCCCGCGACGGCGGCGGACGCTGCCCGGACGATGCCGCTCGACGTGAAGGTCGGGCAGCTCATCATGGCCGGCTTCACCGGGACCACCGCCGACGCGGAGGCGGCGCGCCTGATCGAGCAGCACCACATCGGCAACGTCGTCCTCCTGGGCCGCAACGTGGGCGCGCCGGCGGACGTGCTGGCGCTGACGGATGACCTGCAGCGCCGCGCCGTCGCCGCGAACGGGCAGCCGCTGCTCATCGCCATCGACCAGGAGGGCGGGCGCGTCCAGCGCTTCCGCCCGCCGTTCACGCAGTTCCCCGCGGCTGCGACGTGGGGATGCGCCGGGGCTGCGCACACGGAGGCGGTCGCCGCCGTCATGGCGCGCGAGATGGCGGCGGTGGGCGTCAACGCCGGCCTGGCGCCGGTCGCCGACGTCCTCACCAACCCCGCGAACACCGTCATCGGCGACCGCGCGTTCTCATCGGACCGGGCCCTCGTCGCCGAGCACGTCCTCGCCGCCGTCGCGGGCCTCCGCGAGGGCGGCGTATTGTCGACGGTGAAGCACTTCCCCGGCCACGGCTCGACCGACGGCGACTCCCACGACGGCCCCGTCGTCCTGGCGGATAGCCTCGCGGACCTCGAGGCGACGGAGCTTGTGCCGTTCCGCGCCGCCGCGCCGGTCGCCGACCTGATGATGACGGCGAACGTCGCCTACGCCGCGCTCGACCCGGAGGACCGGCCCGCCAGCCTCTCGCCGCCGACCATCGCGTTCCTGCGAGACGACGTCGGCTTCAACGGCGTCATCATCACGGACGACCTGCTGATGGGCGCCGTCGCATCGCGCTGGGACGCAGGCGAGGCGGGCGTGCTGGCGCTGGTCGCGGGCGCCGATCTCTTGCTCTACGCATCGGGCGGCGCGGCGGTCGAAGCGGCGCAGGCGGTGCAGCGCGCAGTGCAGGACGGCCGCATTCCGGAGACGCGCATCGATGAGTCACTGCAGCGCGTCCTCGCGCTCAAAGGGCGGCTCGCCACGTCCGGACGTCCGCCGCTCGACGCCGTCGGCTCGCCGGAGCACCAGGCGACGGTTGACGCACTCGTCCGCGCTGGCTCCCGTTGCTGAGCGGTTGGGTACTACCGCGCGGGCTCCTTCGGCCGCACGGCCGGCGGCGTCTTCGGCAACTTGAGCTGGCGGGACACCAGCGCGTCGACGGCGCGGTCCGGCGCCACCGTCGCCAGCACGGTCTGCAGCCGCGCGCCGAGCCCCACCATGTACCGGGTCTTCGGCCGCCGGGACGTGAGAAAGTGAGCCACTGCCTCGGCGACGCGGTCCGGCGGGGTCCCGCGCACGGCCCTCTGTCGCGCGTACTCGCGCACACGCTCCACCGCCTCGCCGTACAGCTCTTCAGCCCCGGCGCCGAGCTGCGCGATCAGCCGGTCCGCCTCGGCCTGCCCCTTGTCCCAGATCGGCGTGGCGATGCTGCCCGGCTCCACGACCGCCACCTGGATGCCCCAGGGCCGCAGCTCGCAGCGCAGCGCGTCCGTCAGGGCCTCGATCGCGTGTTTCGACGCCGAATACGGCCCGAGGAACGGCGCCGAGAAGCGCCCGGCGACCGAGCCCATGAAGACGATGCGTCCGCGCGCCTTGCGGATGTCCGAGAGGAACGCCTGCGTCACCGCCACCTGGCCGATCACGTTGACCTCGAACTGGCGCCGCAGCTCGTCGACCGGTAGCACCTCGAGCGGGCCGGCCACGCCGATGCCCGCGTTGTTCACGAGGCCGTGCAGCCCCCGTGGCCCCACCGCCGTCCGCACCTCTTCCGCCGCGGTACGGATCGTGCCCTCGTCCGTGACGTCGATCATAATCGGCGTCAGGTGGGCCGACGCGCGGGAACGGAGCGCGTCCGCATCGGCCTGCTTCCGGACGCCGGCGAAGACATCGAACCCCAGGCCCTCCAGGTGCAGCGCGCACGCCTCGCCGATACCGCTGGATGCGCCTGTGACCACGACAGCCGGGCGGACGACGGGACCATTGCGGTTCATCTCTGGTGCTCCTTCTCCGGCCATTGCGTCCTGCGCGCCGTCGGGAGCTGAGCATCGATCAGGAGGCGTTCGCTGTCAACGGCTCATCAGGAGGGGCGCCCGGTGGGCGCCCCTCCAGCTTCATCATCCGCGGCGGCCGGTCAGGACCGTCCCCGGTGCTTGCCAAACGGGAAGCGGTCCAGGCACGCGATGACCTGGAGCAGGTCACGGGCGTTCACCCGGCCATCCAGGTTCACGTCGTACTTCGCGTCGTACCGCCACCACGGCCCGATGTGGAAGGCCACCTTCACCACATCGGCCACGTTCACCTTGCCGTCGCCGTTCACGTCCGCTCGGTCGCAGATGTCCGCGACGGGCGGCGTGGAGGTCGGCGTCGGCACCGGCGTGTTCGTGCTCGTCGCCACCGGCGTGTTCGTGCTCGTCGCTACCGGTGTATCCGTCGCCAGCGGCGTGTTGGTGCTCGTCGGCACGGGCGTGTCCGTCGCGCCCGGCGCCGGCGTGTCGGTCGGCGTCGCCGTATCCGTCGGCAGCGGCGTGTTCGTGCTCGTCGGCACGGGCGTGTCCGTCGCGCCCGGCGCCGGCGTGCTCGTCGACGTTGGCGTCGCCGTGTTCGTGGGCGTCGCCGTGTTCGTGGGCGTGCTGGTCTCGGTAGGTGTCGGCGTGTCCGTCGCGCCCGGCGCCGGCGTGTCAGTAGCCGCCGGCGTGCTCGTCGGTGTGGGCGTGCTTGTGTTGGTGGGCGTCGGCGTGTTGGTGCTGGTCGGCGTCGCCGTGTTCGTCGGCGCGGGGGTGTTCGTCGGCAGCGGCGTGTTCGTGCTCGTCGGCGCCGGTGTGCTGGTGTCCGTCGGCGCCGGCGTGTTCGTTGCGACGTCGCCGATCGTGACGGTCGCCGGCAGGCAGTCGCCCTCGATGAAGATCACAGGGTTGCACGTCATCAGCTCGGCCTGGGACTCATCGGAGAACGCGACCTCCTCCCAGCTGAAGTTCGCAACACCGTCGGCAACGCCGGTGTACTGGACCGTCGCCACCACCAGCGAGGAGCCAGTCGTCACGACGGGCCCGTCCGGGAACCCGCTGAAGCACGAGAGCAGGGACTTCGCAACGGTCGGATCCGGATCAGTGTCCGGATTCGGTGCAGGGAGGCACTGCCACTGCCCTGCGAATGCTGTCGCATTCCTCGCCGGGTTATTCGTCGCAACTGGATCCAGCACGGTCTCATTCGTCAGCAGGTACCAGTTGAACGACCCGATCCGGGTATCCACGCCACTGTTGTTCGTGAGCACGACATGCACGTCGATATCCGTCGTGCCGGACGGGAAGTTGCAGGTGCTCTGTACGCCCGGCGTGACGAGATCGCAGTCGACTTCGAGCTTCCATGGCGCCTGCGCCTTCGCGTTCTCCGTCGCGATCAGGACGCCGGATACCACCACGCCGGCGACCGCGAGCAGCAGGCCCGCTATCGGAAAGGTGCGCCGCCATCTTCCTGTCATACGCATGCGTCTCCTTCTCCGGGAACAGTGCGACGATCAAACGGCAAGATGGCGAGAGTGTGTGGGATGCTAGCACGGGATTGCGCTAGCGGTTGGCCGCGCGCGCTTGCATAACCGTTGCAAATCCGTACTACCGGACAGTCGGTTTGGGTGATGTGCACGGCGATGGACCGCGCAACTAGCGCGCGAATGCGCGATCGACATGCCGCGCCGGGAAGCACGGTCCGAACCGCGACGCCGCGATCCCGAGATCGGCGGCGCCGACCGCGCCGTTGCCGTCGACGTCGAACGAGCGAGCATGCTCGCCGCTGGAGCCGAACCGCTGAGCGATCAGGAAGAGGTCCGTCGAGTTCGCCTGCCAGTCGCCGTTGACGCTCGCCGCCTCCAATCCGTCACCACAGCCGTCGCCGTCAGTATCGGCGTGCGCCGGGTCCGTGCCCCAGGACCTGACCTCGGCGCCGTCGCTGAGGCCGTCGGCGTCGGTATCAACCACCTGCGGGTTGCTGCCGTATTGCAGTTCAATCGCCGTCGGCACCAGATCGCGGTCCGGGTCGTCCGCGATGCCCGGCACCGGCGGGCGGCTCGCCGGATCGCTCGGCGAGGAGCCGGCGCGGCATTCGTAGCCGTCTATCCGCCGGTCACCATCGGAATCTCGGTTCAACGGGTCCGTCGGGGCCGAGCCGTTGCAGCCGGCGGCTTCGGCGGCGTCGCTGAGGCCGTCGTTGTCGTCGTCATCGTCGCAGGCGTCGCCCCAGGGGTCGCCGAGGGGGTTCGTGCGGTCGCCGCCGCTGATCCCGTTCACGATGACTCCGCTGTCGGAGTTCTCCTGCCAGGGGTTCTCGTGCAGCGGACAGTTGTCGATGTCCATACGCCGGACGCCGTCGTCCTGCGCCACGCTCTGCATGTTGCCGTTGCCCATCGGGAACCCGAACACGTTGAGCACGGGATCGCCGTTCTCGTCCAGCAGGTCGTCGTCATCGACGTTGAGGTCCTCCGACGACGGCGCCGTGCCGTTATTGATCTCGACGCAGTCGCTCAACAGGTCGTTATCCGCGTCGCCACAAAGCGTGTAGAACGCGACGCCCATGTTGGTGTATCCCTGTGCCTCCAGGCCCAGCAGCGGCGAGTACACGTGCTCGGCCGGGCCGCGGTCCCAGCGATAGACCGGTTCGTAGACGTGCGCGTAGAGGGGGACGACGGGCCGGGGCGGCGCGTAGAACCGCAGCGCGCCCCGCGCACCGTGCGCCGCGTCCGGCTGCTCGAACCCCAGGAGCACATCGCCGTCGCCCGGGTTCAGCCATTCGTACACCGGCTCGAAGCCGGGGATGGCGACGGACGACGCGTAGAACGCCGTCCCTTCCGCCGTGTATCCGGGCACGAAACCGATCGCGTAGCGCCGCCGGTTGGACTGGTCGACCGACTGGATCACGGCCTTGCCGAGTGTGATCTCGTGCAAGAACACGGTGTATTCATCGGTACGGTCCGGGTTCGACGCCTCCGGCTGATGCGCCATGGTCAGGTAGATCGTGTTGCCGTCGTTGGTCGCGTACATCGGGTGCGTGTATCCCGTGTAGCAGTAGCCGAGCCCCGGCAGCATGAAGTGCGGGCAGTACGAGAGCAGCACCTCCTGCGACGACCAGCCGGCCATCGGCGTTGGCGCCGTGCGGCCCCGCACGACGAAGAGCGGGCCCGTCGCATACGTCGCCAGCCATTTGTTCAGTCCCGCCACCCAGCCGAACATCGCGCCGCCGTTCGTGCCGACGGGCGCCGTGAAGACGGACTGGTCCGCCGCGACCGTGCCCACCCACGCCTGCGATGCTGGGCTCCAGTACTGCATCTGGCAGGCCGGCGACGTCTCCGGGATGCAGGCCTCCAGCGCCGCCGCCGACGCGACGACGCGCGCGATGCGCACGCTGTTGGCGTACGGAAGCGCGCCCGGATTGGGGGATGGGCCGAGCATGCCGATATAGAGGTAGCCGTCGCTGGGGCCGCCGATGAACGTCTGCGCCCCACCCACCAGGCCCATCGCCGCCGCCGACCACACGATGCCCAGCCGCGTCGTCGGAAACGATGGCGGGGTGTCGCCGTGGAATCGCGCCAGCCCGATGCCATTCGGGACGTACGCGTTGTCACAGGTGCCGACGGAGACGTAGAAGAAGTGCACCATCGGCGCGCCGGCGCCCGTCATGCCCAGGGGCCAATTGCACTGCTCGTTCGCCGTTAGCGGCAGCAGGGGGATCGCCGTCGACCCTGAGCGCTTGCGGTCGAGCGCGACGCAGTCGCCGGCCGGGTCGTCTTCGGGGCTGGCGGAGAAGCCGAGGCCGTTCGGCTGGTTGGGGGCGCCGGTGGTGATGCCGACGTACGAGTCGCCGAACCCCCAGTAGACGCGGCTGCCGACCTGCACCGTCGTCGTGCCGTCCTGGCCGTTGACGCGCGCCGTCCCATCGACGAGGTCGCAGACGTGACGGTCGGCGATGGCCACGAACTCCTGCGGCGGCAGCACCGGCACGGGCACAGGCGCCGCGCGCGCACGCTCCCCGGGCACGGTCATCAGCGCCAGCAACGGCGCGAATGCGACGAGAATGAGGCGTCGAATTGACAATGCACGACTCGTAGCGTGGATCGCGGCAGTGAGGGTGTGGACGGCGAATTATCCGGCCCGGGGCCCGGCCTGTCAAAATGCGCTTCTGAATCCCGGACGCGTGCGGTGCGCGAACCTGCATTGGCGGTGGTCACGCGTCCGAAAGCGACGTCAGGAGTCACACATGGACAGCAGGATCATCGGCACGTGGGCACTGGTTGCCACGGAGTGGAAGCGCGCCGATGGCCGCCACGCGAACCCATTCGGGGCCGGCGCCGTCGGCATCCTGATGTATGACGCCGCCGGCAACATGTCGGCGCAGGTGATGCGCGCCGGCCGCCCCACCGTCCCCGACGACCAGCCCGCCGGCATCGATACGGCGATGGCGTCGGCGGTGCCGGGCTACATCGGCTACTTCGGCGCGTACCACGTCGACGAAGCCGCCGGCATCGTCACCCACCAGGTCGCCGGCGCGGCGTTCCCCGCGTGGGCGGGCCGCGACGTCCCGCGCCGCTACCGCATCGACGGCGATACGCTGGTGCTGATGGACAGCGTCGTCGCCGCGGACGGCGTCGCCGTCGAGGCTTCGACGACGTGGCGGCGGATGGGATGAAGCAACCGGCGCAGATCGCGATCCGCGCGGCGACAGCGGCCGATGCACCAACCATCGCAGCACTGGCCGCCCGCGTCTTCGTCGAGACGTTCGCGCCCGACAACAAGCGCGAAAACATCGATGCGTACGTCTCCGAGGCCTTCGCCGTCGAGCGCGTCCGCCGCGAGCTCGAGGACCCGTTGTCCGTCACGCTCGTCGCGGAGCACGAGGGCAGAGCCATCGGGTATGCCCGCCTCGAACGCGGTGCCGCGCCCGAGTCGATCGGTGGGACTGCGCCTATCGAGCTCGTGCGCCTGTATGTGGATGCGTCGTACCACGGTGGAGGGG
>DATMAH010000082.1:0-2536 GCA_035583735.1 Dehalococcoidia bacterium | reverse complement strand
GATGGCGTTGAGGATGCAGAGCACGACGAGGGCACGCAGGCCGAAGTCGCGGACGCTGGACCGCGCCACGGGTGGCGCCGCGCCGTCAGCCGGGCGCAGACCGCCGATGGGGACACGGGCGTCCTCGCCGGGGGCGGCCGCGGCCGCCGCGGCGCTGGCCGCGGCGAGGTCGCCGGCGGTGGTCGTCGGGTCGTTGCTCATCGCATCCAGAGGAACCCGGCGGGCAGCCGATACGTCATACGATCATAGATGTGGAGGAGAAGTACAAGGAGGCTCAAAGTGAGAATGAAACTGATCCTGGCAGCAGGTCTGGCGGCAGCCGTAGCGTTGGCGTCGCTCGCCGCTACCTGCGCCCCCTTCGATGCAGATGACGATAGCGGCGGAGCCGGGTCGCCTACGCGCCTGGAGCTGGCGCCGATTGACGAACTGGAGCTGATCGTCCGTGAGAGCTTCCCGCCCCAGTACGCGCTACAGGTGACCTCCGGCCTGCCGAGCGGCTGCGCCGAGTTCCACGGTGCGACCGTGGAGCGAGCAGGCGACGCGATCACGGTGAGGGTGCAGAACCGGATGCCGGCGTCACCCGACGTGGTCTGCACGATGATCTACGGGACGCACGAGGAGACCGTCGAGCTCGGGTCGGATTTCGTCTCAGGGCGGGAGTACACGGTGAAGGTGAACGACAGGACGCTGACGTTCACGGCGCAGTAGCGTCGCTGGTCGCTGGTCGCTGGTGGCTGGTGGCTGGTGGCGGTAACGCCGCAGCCCCATGCGCGAGCGCAACGACTCCCACACCTCTGTCATTCTGCGCGCAGCGAAGCATCTACTCCGGCCGTGCCAGCTGCCCGCTGCGGCAGCGCCGCCTACAGCCGATCACCACCCCCCGCCGCCGCAGCCCGCGCGCCGGCGCAACGACTCCCACTCCTGTCATTCTGAGCGCAGCGAAGCATCTACTCCGGCCTTGCCGCCTGCCCGCTGCGGCAGCGCCGCCTACACGCCAATCGCCATCCACCGCCAGCAGTCCGCCGGCGCTTACGAGGGCGGCAGCGGGGCGAGGGGCGTGGGCGTCGGCAGAGGCCCGTCGGCGATGTAGAGGTCCTTCCACCAGGCGCCGCCCGCCGTCGGCTCGGCGTCCGGCGTCGGCTCGGCGGCGGCCGGCGCGCTGCTCGAGACGATGACCAGCGTCTCGCCCGGCCGCACCAGCCCCAGCACGCGGCGCGCGATGTCTTCGACGTACTCGTCCGACTTCAGGTAGTCGCGCACGGCCGTGAGCTGCTCCTGGTCCCGCTCGAGCGCCGCGATCTCGGCGCGCAGGCGCGCTTCGTCCTGGTGGACGCGGTAGTTGTGCGTGACGTAGTGGATGGCGTTGAAGCCGAGGTAGCCGGCGGCGAGGATCGCGGCGCAGACGACGAGGGGCGTCAGGGGGAGGCGGGGATGGCGCATCACGGGCTTCGGCCTTGCCTCCGAACGCCCCGCCACCGAGCGCACGATAGCGGGCGCAGGATCGCGCGGCAAGCGGGAAGACCAGGCGACCGGCGTGCCGACCGCGCAGCGGCGACCAACGAGGCGGGAGGTGTGATCGTCAGGACGTGCGTTCGGTGCGGGGGCGGAACGTGCGCTCTGCGGCGGGGACATTCACGAAGAAGTCGCGGTTCGACTGGATGTAGCTCTTCCACTCCGCGGGCACGTCGTCCTCGTGGAAGATGGCCGTGACCGGGCAGACGGCCTCGCAGGCCGCGCAGTCGATGCAGGTGTCGGGGTCGATGAAGTACTGCGGCGAGTCGTCGGTGGTGTAGATGCAGTCGACGGGACAGACATCGACGCAGGAGGCGTCCTTCGTGCCGATGCAGGGCTCCGTGATCACGTAGGCCATGTGAACGACTCCTCCGTCTCGCCGCTCAGATGCCGGGAGGCCGCACCCCGGGCTTCCTCACCTCGACCGCGCCGTCCGCCACGATGCGCGCCTGGCACGCAAGACGGACGTTCGTGCGCAGGACCGCCTCGCCGCGCTCCTCGACCAGGACCTTCTCTTCCGAGCGGCCCCTCGGCGTCAGCGCGGCGGCGCCGAGCAGCACCTCGCAGGCGCACGTCGTGCAGCGGCCCTCGCCGCCACAGGTCGTCGGCCAATAGTAGCCGAGCGCCTGCGCCGCACCCATCACGGTCTCGCCCTCCGCCGCATCGATCTCGGCGTCCAGCGGGAGGATGCGAATGCGGGCCATGTCGGCCGTAGTTTAGCACACGCTTAGTTAGCGTGGCGTGTCGTGGGTCATGGGTCGCGGGTCGTGTGTGCGGTGTGGCTGGGTGGGTGGTTGCTTGTGGATGGTGGTTTGTCGACGGTGTTGTCCCGCAACAGGAGCGATCGACCTCTCGCCAACCTCCCCTCTCCCCTTGAGGGAGAGGGGCCCGGGGGTGAGGGCCCCAACACTCCCCCAACACTCCCCCACCCTCCCCAACATCGCCACCCCACCACCACCGCGCACCTACCACACAACCTCCCCTCTCCCCTTGAGGGAGAGGGGCCGCGGGTGAGGGCCCCAAC
>DATMAH010000081.1:0-2233 GCA_035583735.1 Dehalococcoidia bacterium | reverse complement strand
CTCCTTACGGGCAGAGGTTCACTGACGCCGGCGTTGCGTCCACTCTCACGCTACGGCGCGTCCGGTTCCGCAGCCGGCGCCGGCCGCACGAAGATCCCCTCCGGGAGCTGCGCGACGATGCGCGCGCGCCCGCCGGCATTGACGATCGCGCCCTCGACGCAGATTGTCTCGCCGACGTCGTACAGGTCGCGTGGATGCTCGCCGAAGTTGTCGAGCGCGTACGCGGGGATGGCGATGTCCACGCCGCCGTCCTCCGGCGCCGGGCGCCCGACCTCGATGACGAAGAACTCATCGTCCTCCGCCGTCTCCTCGCGATAGCCGACCACCGGCCCAGCCACGGGGACCGTCTCTCCCGCCTGCGATACCGCCTGCTCCCACGGCAGCGGCACGTCGCATTCCCCGCCGGGCGCCGCAGGGTCAGGCGCCCCCGGCGGTATCGTTGCCAGTTCGTCCGGGCCACTCACGAAGATGCGCAGGCGCTCATCGGCCACCGTGATCGTGCCGATCGCGCACAGCGTCTCCCCGGCGGCGAACGTCTCCTCGATCGTCGCGCCGAACCGGCCCAGGCGTGTCTCCGGGATGAACACATCCATGCCGCGCGGCTCGCCTGCCGGCGCCCCGATCGCGATCACGCGATACGCATCGTCGCCGATCGATTCGTCGCGGATGCCCGTGACCGGGCCGGCGACCGCCTGATCGGTTCCGGCGTACTCTGCGGCCTGGTCCCATGGCAGCGCCCGTGCGCAGTCCGGCATCAGCAGCGCCCCGCCGGATCCGGGCGTCGCGCCCCTCTCCTGGCTGGCGGTGCCGGCAGCTTCGGGGGTTGTGCCGTCGTCATCATCGCCGCCGACGCATGCGCTGCTCAGCGCCGCGCACGTGAGCACCAGCAGAATCGGGATCCGCAGCATCGGTCCACCTCCCGTGGCACGATGGCGAATTGGGACGATCGGGCGCGCATCCCTGCGCCGCCGCGGCGTTACAGATGTCTTGGGCACGCGAAAGGGCAGCGGCCCCGCACCGCTGCCCTTCCACCGTCGGCGACGACGGCGCGGCCGCGCTACGGGCGCACGCCGATGAGCTTCGCGACTTTCACGGTGTTGAACAGCGCCATCGAGACGTACCACTTCACGCGCGTGCGCGTCGCGTCCTTCGTCTCCAGGCTGCCCACCGTCTCCACCTGCAGGCCGCCGGGCGCCGTCAGCCCCGCCAGCGCGCCCTCGCCGAACTGCAGCGCGTACACCGTCGAGCAGTCGTTGCTGGTGCCCACGGTCTTCGCGTCCGACACGAAGTCCGACACGGCGACCGGCACGCCGTCGTAGAACTGCACCATCTGGCCGAACTCGTTCCGGTCCGTCTCCAGGAAGCCGCCCGACGCGCGCGCCAGGTTGTTCAGCGTCCGCCGCGTCCGCTTGCTCATCAGCAGCATCGACGGCGGGCCGCCCTTCACCGTGTCGACCAGCTCGTCGAGCTTCGCCAGCGTCAGCGTGCCGCCGTTCGCGCCCATGCTGATCGACTGCGGGCCCGTGATGAGCTTGTCGATGCCGTCGAAGGACTTCGCGTCGACGGCCGTGTCGCCGTTGACGAAGGTGTCCTCGAACTTCTGCTGCACCGCCTTCGCCTTCAGCCGGATGACGGCTGCCTGCAGGTCCTGGACGTTGCTGCGCGTCGTCAGCAGGAAGTTGTCGATGTCGGCGTCGCCGCCGATGATCTTCAGCACCGTCGTGATCTGCGTGAAGGTGGGCGTCGCCTCGCTCCACGTGTCGCCCACGTCGAAGAACGACGCGCCCGGGTTCGTGTTCTCGCGGTTGTAGGTGAGCCCGTTGCCCGTGATCTCGATGAACGGCAGCACCTGCAGCACCGGCGAGTCCTGGATGATCGTCTCGATCACGCCCTGCAGCACGATGTCGTTCGAGAGCTTGCTTGCTTCCGCAAGGGTGAGTGCCATGGTCGTTGTCCTTTCGTGCGATGGGCCTGCGCCGTCCGTCGCCCGGCCTGAGACCGGCGCCGGGAGGCGTGGCTGGAAGCCCGGCGATTAGCTCCGCTGGCTCAGCCCCAGCCGGATCTTCTGCTCCGCCGAGAGCGCGCTGACGTCGGGCGCCGAGCGCGGCGGCGCGCCGGCCGGCACCCGCGGCGTGCGCGTGTCCGTCTCGACCTGCGCGCGCACGCGTCCGACGATCTCCCGCGCCGCTTCCACCGATGCGTCGATGGCGTCGATGTCGTCGCCGCGGATCAG
>DATMAH010000080.1:0-10156 GCA_035583735.1 Dehalococcoidia bacterium | reverse complement strand
AACGCGCGCCGAGCCGCGCGGCAGCGACGGCGAGGATGCCGGAGCCGCTTCCGACGTCGAGCACGCGCATGCCGGGACGGACGTGGCGGTCGAGCGCCTCCAGGCACATGCGCGTCGTCTCATGCTGGCCGGTGCCGAACGCCATCCCGGGATCGAGGGTGAGCGTGACGTCGCCGGGCTGCGGGTCGAACGCGCGCCAGGACGGCACGACGACGATGCGGCCGTATCGCTCGACGTGGAAGTGCTCCTTCCACGCATCGGCCCACTGCTCCTCCGCGACGTAGCGTGATTCGACGGCGGCCTGAACGCCCGCATGGCCGAGACCGGCGCGCACCTCGCGCATCCAGTCCGTGGCAGCGCGCTCCCCGGACACGTAGGCATGGATGCGCGCGGGCTGCGAGGGGTCGACGGCGGCGTCCGTCTCGAGGTCGGCCTGCGTGAAGGGATGCTCGACCCAGAGGCCAGACTTCGTTATGTCGCGAAGGACGCCGGCCGCGGCCTCCGCGTCACACCCGGCGACGGTGACGGTGAGCTGCAGGTAGCGGGCGGCCGTCGCCGTCATCGCGGGTTCGTCGCCGTCTCCGTCGCCAGCGACGGCGGTTGCGCCGCGTCTCCGCCCTGGCGCTGCGCGTCGAACTGCGCCCACTCCTCGCGCAGCCGGCGCTGCGCGTAGTCATAGCCGATGTTGTCGCCGATCCAGCCGCCGAGGATGCCCGCGAAGACGCGGCCGCCGACCATCAGCACCACCGTCGCGAGGGCGAGCATGAGCCATGACGCGTCGAACATGAAGACGGCGACGCCGACGAGGACGGTGAAGAGCACCACGCCGAGGAAGAGGCCGGCGAAGGCGAAGGAGTTGACGATGATGCTCTCCCGCTTGCGCATGCGGCGGTAGAGCGCGACGACTTCGGACGGCACCTTCTGCACCGGCGCGACATCCTGCACGCTGCGCGCGCAGTGGCGGCACGCGCCGGCCTTCTTCACGAGCGGGGTGTAGCAGTAGCCGCAGAAGCGTCCGTAGTTGGGCGCCTCGCCGTTGATCATCGCGGCGAGGACGGTGTCGAGGCGCTCGGAGAACACGGGGATGTCGCCGGACTGGACCCGATCGCTCACGACGCGGCGGCTCCTTCGGCGCGCGCGTGATCGACGAGCGCGCGCAGCTCGAGGAAGTACGGCAGCTTGTCGGCGCGCTGGTGCGAGGCCGTGCGGGCGCTCGTCGACGGCATCACGAACACGGCGATGCCGTCGAACGCGTCTGGCTGGCGCCCGAACGCCGCGCGGTGGCCGGCGAACACCTCATAGATGCGCTTGCCGTTGAAGCAGACGACGCGGGGGCGGAACCGGCGGAGCTTCGCCCGTAGCGTGCTGGCCCCGGCGCGGAGCTCGTGCGGCGACAGGTCTGAGATCGACCGCGAGGGGCGCGACACCATGTTCGTCAGGCCGATGTTCCACTCGAGCACGCGATGGTCGTCCTCGTACGTGAGCCGCTCGGTCACCAGGCCGGACTCGGAAAGGAGCGGCCAGAAGTGGTTGCCGGGGCCGGCGTAATGGTGGCCGGCCGCCGCCGACCGTAGCCCGGGATTGATGCCTACAAAGACCAGGTCGAGCCCTGGACGCAGGTAATCCGGCAGTCTCGCCACGACGCCAAGGTAACACACCGGCGCACATGGAGACCGGGATACACTGACGGCATGAATCCCATGCGCGCGGCCGAACTGCCGCTGCGGGGCTTGCAGCTACTGGCGATCGCCGGGCCGCTCGCGTACATCGCGGCGCTGCTGACGGCCGTGGCGCTGCTGGAGCTCCCGGCGTGGGCGCTCATCGCGGGCGGCATCGCGGTCTCGGCGCCGGCGGTCGCGGTGTTCGCCGCGTTCGTGTTCGGGCTGGTGGCGCGCACACGCGAGGAGCTGGTGCGGCGAGAGCGCCGCTTCCGCGGCCTGCTGGAGTCCGCGCCGGACGCCATCGTCATCGCCGACAGGGCCGGGACGATCGTGATGGTGAACGAGCAGGCGGAGCGCGTGTTCGGGTACGGCCGCGGCGAGCTGATCGGCCTGGCGATCGAGGACCTGGTGCCGGACGACGTGCGGCAGCGGCACGTCGCGCATCGCGCGTCGTTCGCGGCCACGCCGTCCGTCCGGCCGATGGGCGTGGGGCTGGACCTGCGCGCCCGGCGCAAGGATGGGTCGCTGTTCCCGGCGGAGATCAGCCTGAGCCCGATCGAGTCGGACGAGGGGTTGCTGGTGACGAGCGTCGTGCGCGATGTGACGGAGCGGCGGCGCGTGGAAGAGGAGCGCGAGCGGCTGCTCGCCGAGCGCGAGGCCGAGCGCGAGCGGCAGCGCATCGGCATGGACCTGCACGACGGCATCATCCAGTCGATCTACGCCGTGGGCCTGAACCTGGAGGAAGTGGCGGTCGACGTGCGCGAGGACCCCGACGCTGTCGAGGCGCGCATCGACAAGGCGATCGAGCAGCTCAACGACACGATCCGCGACATCCGCAGCTACATCTTCGAGCTGCGGCCGACGCGGTTCAGCGGCGACCTCTCGGACTCGCTGCAGGCGCTGGTGCAGGAGTTCCGCGTCAACTCGCTGGTAGACGTGACGCTGGAGGTCGATCAGGACGTGGGGAGCGTGGGAGGGGAGCAAGCGACGGCGCTGTTCCACATCGCCCAGGAGGCGCTGACCAACGTGCGGAAGCACGCGAGGGCGACGGCGGTCACGGTGCGGCTGGGGCGAGAGGATGGGGGCATCTGCCTGGAGGTGCGCGACAACGGAGCTGGCTTCGACCCGTCCGTGGAGCGCGCGGACGGCCACCGGGGGCTGCGCAACATCGCGTCGCGGGCGCGGGCCGCAGGCGCTACGCTGCGGGTCGAGAGCAAGCCCGGCGAGGGCACGCTGGTGCGCGTGCAGGCGCCCGAGTCCGTCGAGACAGGAGCAGCGTCATGAGCGACAGCACCCGGATCATGATCGTGGACGACCACGAGGTGGTGCGGGAGGGCCTGCGGTCGCTGCTCTCCCGGCGCCCGGGATTCAGCGTGGTTGCCGATGCCGGCAACGTGGCGGACGCGATCAGCGAGGCCGCGCGCACAGAGCCAGACGTCATCGTCATGGATGTGCGGCTGCCGGACGGGAGCGGCATCGAGGCGTGCCGGGAGATCCGGCAGGCGCGCCCCGCGACGAAGGTGATCATGCTCACGTCGTATGCCGACGAGGACGCCGTCTTCGCGTCGATCCTGGCGGGGGCGGCGGGCTACCTTTTGAAGCAGACGCGCGGCGCGGCGCTCGCCGAGGCGATCGAGTCCGTCGCGCGGGGCGAGTCGCTGCTAGACCCGGCGGTGACGCAGAAGGTGCTGGAGCGCGTGCGGTCGTCCGGCAAGCGCAAGGACGACGACCCGCTCTCGGCGCTGAGCGAGCAGGAGCACAAGATCTTGCTGCTCATCGCCGAGGGCAAGACGAACAAGGAGATCGCGTCGGAGGTCTTCCTCAGCGACAAGACGGTGAAGAACTACGTCAGCAACATCCTGAGCAAGCTGAACCTGCGGCGGCGCTCCGAGGCGGCCGCGTTCATCGCCCGGCGCGAACCCCGCGAGTAGCTACTGGTCGTCCACCTCGACGGGGACGACGACGGGGGCCTGCGCGCGCGTGCCGCCGGCGCTGGCGCCCGTGCCCCGCATCATGCGGCCGACCGAGAAGTAGATGCCCACGACGAGCATTGCCAGCACCATCAGCTCGACGAGCTGGACCATGCGCTTCGTGTCACCGAACTCGACGCCGAGCAGCCCCATGACGTACCCGATCGCCGTGAACGTGAGCACCCACAGCGCGCCGCCCGCATAGTCGATCGGGGCCCACTTGCGGTAGGGGAGGCGGAAGAGGCCGGCGGCCATCGGCCCGACGACGCGCGAGTAGCCGGCGAAGTGGTACGCGAGAATCAGCCACTTGCTGTTCGACTCGACGGGCTCGCGCATGCGCTCCAGCGCGTCCCCGACGGCGCCACGCTGGAAGACGCGCGCCCAGCCCAGCCGCCCGGACATGTAGCTGATCGTGTCGCCGATGATCGTGGCGATGACGCCGAGCAGCAGCACGAGCGCGATGTTGATCGAGCCGTTCTCCGCGGCGAGCCCGCCGAGGATCAGCACGATCGACCCGGGCACGAGGAGCCCGATGAAGGCGCTGTTCTCCAGCACCACGGCGACGAAGACGACCCAGTAGCCGTGGTCGGCGAAGAGCGACTCTGTCTTCTCGATCGTCCACTCGCCCAGGCGGCGGAAGACGTTGACGTCGTTGATCCAGTCGTTGAGGCCGGCAAAGGGCGAGAGCCGGGGCAGGACGATGAAGAAGACGGCGGCGGCAAGGCCGACGATGTACGCGACCTGGCGCACGCTGTCGGCGTCGAGCGCCTGCTGCTCCGGAGACTGGTCGAGCTCGTCGTCCGCCACTACCCCGCCGCGTCGATCTGCTCCGCCAGCGCGAAGTCCTTGTCGGTGAGGCCGCCCTCGCTGTGGGTCGAGAGGCTCAGCTCCACGCGGTTATACTTGATCTCGATATCCGGGTGGTGGTTAGCCTGCTCGGCCAGCTCCGCCACGCGGTTCACAAACGCCATCGCCTGCTTGAAGTCGGCGAAGCGGTACTCCTTCTCGATCTCGTCGTCGTCGAGCTTCCAGCCCTGGAGGCCCCCGAGGCGAGCCCGCGCTTCGTCCTTGCTCAGTCTCGGCATCGCTGTCCCCTTCCCCGCCCTCGTCTGCGACATTCTCACGGCTGCGCGGCGCCCCTCGCAAGCGGGATTCCCCCGATGAGGCCCGGCTTCGCGTACGATCATATTCGTGACGTCAGAAGAGTCGCCCTTCAAGCCCAGCTTCTTCGAGCGCGAGGACCCCGCGGACGACGCGCTGTTCTACCTCCAGCCGCGGCTCGTCGTGCACATCGACGACTACGCGATCGAGGCGGCGCGGCGGCTGTACGCGGAGGTGCTGCCGCGCGAGGCGGCGATCCTCGACCTGATGTCGAGCTACCGATCGCACATGCCGCCGGAGCTGGCATGGACGCGCCTGGCGGGCCTGGGCATGAACGAGGCGGAGATGCGCGCCAACGACCAGCTCACCGACTACGTCGTGCACGACCTCAACGCCGAGCCGCGGCTCCCGTACGCGGACGGCGAGTTCGACGGCGCGGTGGTGACCGTCTCGGTGCAGTACCTGACGCGGCCGGTGGAGGTGTTCGCGGACGTCGCGCGCGTGCTGCGGCCCGGCGCGCCGTTCGTCATCACGTACTCGAACCGCATGTTCCCGACGAAGGCCGTCCGCATCTGGCGCGCGCTTGACGACCGGCAGCGTGCCGGGCTCATCGCCACGTACTTCCGGTACGCGGGCGGCTTCGGAGAGGTGACGATGCAGGACCGCAGCCTTGACAGCGGCAGCTACAACGACCCGCTGTTCGCCGTCTGGGCGCACCGGCTGTAGCGGCGGCGCACTTCCATCATGCGCCCGTACCGTGTCTAATTGTCCCGGCGCCGAGGCGCCCACTCCCCGCCGCCCCGGCCACATGACTCCTTGCCGCGATGTTGGGAGCGACAGGTTGCAGCAATCACTGATCACGAAGGACGCACAGGCCGCCAAGATCTACGCGTGGGCCGCCGGGGCGGCGAGCCTGCGCATGGCCTACTACGGGCTCCGCTTTGGGCTGTTCCGCGCGATGGCGGAACGCACGGAGGGCCTCACGCTCGAGGAGCTGGCGGAGGCCGGGAAGGTCGACCCGCGCTACCTCCGGGCGTGGGCGAGGACGGCGCACGCGGGTGAGCTGATCGAGTACGACGCCGCGACGGGCCGTTTCACCATGGCGCCCTTCATGGCGTCGCTGCTGCTCGATGATGAGGACTTCCAGTACGCCGCCGGCATCGTCACCAACTTCGCGGTGGAGTCGCGGCTGGCGGACCGCGTGGCGGAGTGCTTCACGTCGGGCGAAGGCATCCCGTTCGTGGATTACGGGCGCGAGATGGTGGAGACGATCCACGCGTTCAGCAAGGCGGCGTACGAGCTGTTCCTGCCGAGCGTGCTGATGCCGGCGCTGCCGGAGTTGTCGCGGCGGCTACGGGCCGGCGGCACGATCCTGGAGCTGGGATGCGGCGCTGGAGCGGGGCTCGTCGCGCTGGGGCGCACGTTCCCCAACTGCAGCGTCACCGGCCTCGACCCGGACGCGACGTCGATCGAGCTGGCGCGCGGGCGCATCGACGCGGCGGGCATCGGCGAGCGCGTGCACGCGGAGGAGATGCGCGCCGAGGACCTGACGAGCGAGGATGCGTTCGACTTCATCTACACGCAGATCTCGCTGCACGAGATGGACGACGCCCGCGTGGTGCTGGCGAACGCACGGCGCGCGCTGAAGGACGACGGCGTGCTGCTGATCACCGAGCTTCGCGGGCCGGAGTCGATGGAGCAGTGCACGGGGGTCTACAACGCCACGCTGGCGCACATCGACCTGTTCTACGAGATCCCGCAGGCCATCGCGAAGGGCGGACACGCCGTCGGCTTCTTCACCCGGGCGGAGATCGAGGAGATGGCGGCGGAGGCAGGGCTGCGCGACATCCGGGAGCTGGACCTGGAGCAGCCGCTGTTCGCCGCGTTTACCGCGCGGAAGTAGGACGGAGGTTCACAGTCCAGTTCAGGGTTCGCAGTTCACGGTTCACGCTCGACAGCGGACTGCTCACGGGTTTCACGTGGTGGCCACTTGGGCAACATGACGCCCCCATTTGCCGGCGCAGCCCTAACGCCGCCAAGGCATGCCGTTGGCAAACGCAAGCTTTGAGCCGCGCCCGGGACTGTCAACTGTGAACTGTCAACTGTGCACTTCACCTATCCGCCAGGGCGGCGATGCCGGGGAGCGTGCGGCCCTCGAGGAACTCCAGCGAGGCGCCGCCGCCGGTGCTGACGTGCGCGTACTCGGGCGCGAGCCCCAGCTCCGTCACCAGCGCCACCGTCTCGCCGCCGCCGATGACGACGGTGGCGTCGAGATCAGCGAGGAACTTCGCCAGCGCGCGTGAGCCCTGGGCGAAGCGCTCCCACTCGGCGACGCCGACGGGCCCGTTCCAGACGACGGTCTTCGCGCCGCGCAGCTTCGCCTTGTAGTCCTCCACCGTCCTCGGGCCGATATCGAGGATCATCCAGCCGCTCGGCACGGCGCCGGCGTCGACGGTGCGCGACTCGGCGTCCGCCGCGAACCCGGCGGCCACGACGACGTCGACGGGCAGACCCAGCGCCACGCCGCGGTCGGACGCCTGGGCGATGATGCGCCGCGCCGTCTCCATCTGGTCCTCTTCGACGAGCGACGCGCCAACGTCGACGCCTTGCGACTTGAGCAGCGTGCTGGCCATGCCGCCACCGATGAGGAGCGTGTTCACCTTCGACAGCAAGTGTTCGATGACGCCGATCTTCGAGCTGATCTTCGCGCCGCCGATGATCGCGGCGACTGGCGGCTCCGGATCCTCCACGACACGGCCGAGGTAGTCGATCTCCTTCTCCATGAGGAGGCCGGCGACGGCGGGGAGGTAGGCGGCGACGCCGGCGGTCGAGGCGTGCGCGCGGTGGGCGGTGCCGAAGGCGTCGTTCACGTAGACGTCGGCGAAGGAGGCGAGCTTCTTCGCGAACTCCGGGTCGTTCTTCTCCTCCCCGGGCTCAAAGCGCACGTTCTCCAGCATCACCACGGCGCCGGGCTGCGCCTCGCGCACGACACGCTCGGCGTCGGGACCGACGACGTCCGTCGCGCAGACGACGTCCAGGTTCAGCCACTCCCCGAGGCGCTGCGCCACCGGCTTGAGGCGCGCGGACTCCTTCACCTTGCCATCCGGCCGGCCGAGGTGTGAGACGAGGACGGTCGTCGCGTTGTGCTCCCGGAGGTAGTTGATCGTCGGGAGCGCGGCGCGAATCCGGGTGTCGTCCAGGATGCGGCCTGTCTCCTTGTCGATGGGGACGTTGAAGTCGACGCGCACGAGCACGCGCTTGCCGTCTACGTCGATGTCGCGGAGCGTCTTCTTGTTCATCTGCGGCTTCTCCTGCAACGGCGCCGCGGGCGCGGAGCCGCGGGCGCGGGACGGATTCGGACGCTGGCTCCCGGCATCATATCCAGCATCGATCGAAGGAGTGAGCGGCATGGCGGTGCGGGTGACGTCGCGGCGGGCGCGCGGGCCGACGCTTGCGGCACCGGGCGCCGGAGGAGGAAGCGGCTACGGCACCCCGGGCTTCGGGGTGAAGGGGAAGCTGCTGTCCCGCGCGCAGGAGGATGTGCTGGTCGCGCGATGAGAGATCGAGGCCCGGCAGGGAGTCGCCCCGACGACGTTCGTCGCCGCCTGCGACGCGTCGCACTGACGCCCGGTTCATTCAATCGCGAAGCGGACGGTCACGCTGATCGTCACGTCGAGCTCGCCGGGCTCGATGGGCGTGGGCGGAGCGGCGCCGCTGGCAGAGTCAGCGCGGCCCGCCTCCGGGTAGAACACGGGCGCGTCGAAGCCTGTCTCGGAGATGGCGATGGGGTCGCCGAGGCCGACGCCGCCGGCGTCCGCGAGGACCTGCGCGCGCCCGCGCGCGTCCTCGACCGCCTGCCGCCGCGCCTCGGCCCTCAGCTCCGACGGGTCGTCGATGCTGAAGGCGATGCTCTGGATGTTCGTGCTGTCGCCGCCGGCGGTGATCGCGTCGTCGACGACCGTACTGGTGGTGTCGATGTCCCGCACCCTGGCCGTCAGCGTGTTCGTCACACGGAAGCCGCGCAGGATCTGCTGGTCGTTCCGGTAGTCGTACTCCGGGTAGATGCTGAGGTTGGCGGTCTGGATGTCGCGGTCCTCGACGCCGTTCGCCTTCATGGACGCGATCATGGCGTCGAGCGCGGCCGCCGCCTCGTCGCGCGCCTCGGCGACGGTCGGCCGCAGCGTGGAGACGCCGAGGGCGATCGTGGCGATGTCCGGCGCGGCGGAGACCTTGCCCTCGCCGGCGACGGTGATGCCACGCTCGGGGTCCTCGCCGTTGTTCTCCACCGTCGTGGTCGTGCCGCACGTCGCGGCCACCAGCGACAGGCCGGCGATCGCCGCCAGTGCCAGCGTCATGTACAGCGGCTTCCCGTCCTTCATGATTCGCCCCTTCTCGTCCGTGCGAACACTGCGCCCGCTCCGGCGACCACGGCCACGGCGGCCGAGATGATCGCGATCAACCTCCATGTGGAAGCGCCATCATCGTCATCGGCCCGCTCGATGGCGTCGGCCGCGTCCGAGGGCGGCTGGCTCTCTGGCGCGGCGCCGTCGCTATCGAATGCGTCGCTGCTGGGCGCACCGGGCTGCGGCGCGTCGCGCTGCGCGTCTTCGCCGGCGGCGGCGCTGGCATCGGGGGCGATGGCTTCGGCGGTGGCCGGGGTTGAGCCGGCTTCCGGCGCGGTGGCCGGCGCGTCGGCCGCCGTGCCGCCGCTGGCGGCGCCATCGTCTTCGACAGCGGGCGCGCCGGCGGCATCCTCGGCGCGGAGGTTGCCCGTCGGCTGCGCGCGCATACCCATCGTCAGCCCATCGCCATCACCGTCGTCGTCGGCGGCGCCGTCCGGGTAGACCTGCACCACCACCGCCACGAGGAAGACGGCCGCGGCAACGGCGCTGACGTACGGCATGAGGCGCGGCGCCAGGCCGATGCCGCTGCCGGCGCTGCGGCCGGTGGCCGGCTGCTCGACATCGACCGGCCGGAGCCGGAACGAGCGCGGCGCATCCACCTCCGGCAGGGCCGAGAGCATGCGCCGCAGCTCGGCGATCTCATCGACCTGCGCGCGGCAGGCGTCGCAGGCGGCCAGATGCGCGGCCGCTGCATCGCGCCCGGCGAGTGCGCCCTCCGCGAGGGCGGAGGCGTCCTCGGCCGACAGGTGCCGGTGACGGTTCCAGAAGCGCAACAGCTCGATCACATCCCCTCGCTGTGGAGCGCCGTAGGCTTAGACGGGTTCGCTTGTATGACGCTCTCCGGATTCAGATTGTTCCAGCTTCCCGAGCTCCCGCCGCAGCTTCTCGCGACCGCGCGCGATGCGCGACTTCACCGTGCCAACGGACGTGCCCATGACGGCGGCGATCTCCTCGTACGCGTAGCCCTGGACGTCGCAGAGCACGACGGCGAGGCGCTGGTCGGGGGGCAGCGTCAGCAGGG
>DATMAH010000079.1:0-8003 GCA_035583735.1 Dehalococcoidia bacterium | reverse complement strand
GTTCTGCGCCTTCTCGACGCACGTCAGCTCGCCCCGAAGCACGATGGCGATGCGGCCGCCGAGCCCCTCCGCCGGGAACTCCTCCGGACGGCCCAGGCCGGCGAACACCGCCGTCTGCGCGATATTGGCGCGTTCGCTCCTGCGCGCGAGGATGCCGGAGATCGCCGTCTCGCCGGCCGTCACCGTCACCGGCGCGAAGGCGCTGGTGCTGAAGGTGAACTGCTGCTCCGACACGGCGTACCCGTATGAGCGCAGCGTTTCGGCCAGGAACGCGCGCGCCGGTGCCTCCGTGTCCGTGCCCGACACGCGCGGCCCGATGTCTTCTGACAGGATGCGCGTGTGCTCGAAGATCAGCGCCGGGTCGACCTGCGTGGACGACGCGGGGGACGCCGTCGGCGTTGCAGGGGGCGGCGTCGCCGTCGCTGTCGAAGGGGGCGCGGTCGCCGTCGGTGTGGCTGCCGGCGAAGCGTCGTCTCCGCACGCCGCGGTGAGCGCCACCGTCATCATCAGCGTGAGCGCGGCCGCGATGCGGATCAGGACGGACCACCGTGGTGTGCGAGCATGACGGAGCGCGTCACCGGCGCCGCCGCCGCAGCCAGTCGCGGAAGCGCGTCGTCGCGCTCGGCTCGCCGTATTCGATGACCTGGCCGCGCCAGCGCTTCTGGTACGTGCGGCCGCCGGCGATGTTGCGCCGGCGGTCGCCCCAGATCACGGACAGCACGAAGGCGCCGCCGGCGAGCAGCAGCCCGGCGTACAGCGCCCAGCGGTCGTATCCGCCGAAGACGTCCGGGACCAGCCACGCCGCGACGAGCAGGATGAGGCCGGCGATCATCACGTGTCCCAGCGTCACGCGCGAGAAGCGCTGCGCCAGCGAGTGGCGCGTGCGCTCGAACCATGACGGCCCGGCCGCCTCGCGCTGGCGGCGGCGCATCTTCGAGCGGAAGCGCTCCTCCGGCACGAAGTTGTCGAGCCGGTCGAGCAGCTCCTCTATCTCACGCTGGACGCGGTCGGGCGGTTGAGGGCCCGCCATGGGGACTCCTTGGTGTGCCTTCAATTCTAGCGCAGCCGCGGCGGAGGGCGTACAGGTTCCCCGGCCGGGCACGGCCCCGGCTGGATTAGCCAGCGATGCGCAACGCTGGCGGGCTTCTCATGCGCGTCAGCGCTACTCCGCCGGGCCGTACCCCAGCTCATCGCCGGGCTCCGTGCCCGTCTCGCGCGCGACCCCGGCCGGCAGTTCCAGCACGTGCTTCGCGCCGCGCCCGCCAAACGCGATCGTCCACGGGCGCATTGCATGCACCACCTTCGTGACGCGGTCGTCGCGGTCCAGGAAGACGGCGTCGAAGCGGAAGAACATGAAGAACGCGTGGATCGACGCGCTGCGCTCCAGGTACAGGCCACGGCCCGCGTCGAGGCGCCGCCGGAACATCAGGCCGACGAACCGCGTCCAGAAGTTGTCGGCGAGGTCGGCGTGCGTGGCCAGCGTCGTGCCGCGCGTGGTGTTGATGACGGAGAAGGGGCTCGTGGTGGGTGGCATCAGCGTTTCAGACACTGGTAGACGATGTAGCCGCAGCCGCCGAAGTACCACGTGAGGAAGAACCAGGCCGGCCCGAGGATGACGGCGATTGCGGCGAAGACGGCGAGCGTGGCCGCGACGGCATCCCAGTTCGACCGTAGCCAGCGGCCGATGCCTTCCATCGGGATCATGCTACGCTCCTGGCGGCAAGAATTGCAATAGCGCCTACGCGCTTTCATGGCACCGGCCGTACGCCCGCAGGGCGTAGAATGTCGCCGCCGACTGTGATCGTCGGACGGAGGCGCCCGGAACATGAGTCTCGTATTGCCTGATGAGCGCGGCCACTTCGGCCCGTACGGCGGCCGCTTCGTCCCCGAGACGCTGATGGTGGCGCTGGACGAGCTGACGGCCGCGTTCGAGCAAGCGCGGAGGGACGAGAGCTTCCAGGCGCAACTGTCGCACCTGCTACGGACGTACGTAGGGCGTCCGACGGCGCTGTACTACGCGGAGAACCTGACGCGGCGGCTGGGCGGCGCCAAGATTTACATAAAGCGCGAGGACCTCGCGCACACCGGCGCCCACAAGATCAACAACGCGATTGGCCAGGGGCTGCTGGCGCGCCGCATGGGCAAGACGAAGGTCTTCGCCGAGACGGGCGCCGGCCAGCACGGCGTCGCCACGGCCACCGTCTGCGCGATGCTGGGCATGGAGTGCACCGTCTTCATGGGGGCGGAGGACGTGCGGCGGCAGGCGCTCAACGTCTTCCGCATGCGCCTGCTCGGCGCGAAGGTAGAGGTGGTGGAGAGCGGCTCGCGCACGCTGAAGGACGCGATGAACGAGGCGATCCGCGGCTGGGTGACGCACGTGCGCGACACCTACTACCTCATCGGCAGCGCGGCCGGCCCCCACCCGTACCCCTGGCTGGTGCGCGAATTCCAGACGGTGATCGGGCGCGAGGCGCGCCAGCAGATCCTCGACGTCGAGGGACGGCTGCCGGATTACGCCGTCGCCTGCGTCGGCGGCGGCAGCAACGCCATCGGCCTGTTCTATCCGTTCCAGGAGGACGCGTCGGTGAAGTTCATCGGCGTGGAGGCGGCGGGCGAGGGCATCGAGACGGGGCGCCACGCCGCCACGCTCGAGAAGGGGCGGCCCGGCGTGCTGCACGGTTCGAAGTCGTACCTGCTGCAGGACGAGTGGGGGCAGGTGCAGGAGGCGCACAGCATCTCCGCCGGCCTCGACTACCCGGGCGTGGGGCCGGAGCACTCCTTCTACAAGGACAGCGGCCGCGCGGAGTACGTCTCCGTGACGGACGTGGAGGCGCTCGAGGGCTTCAAGCTGCTGAGCGAGACGGAGGGCATCATCCCCGCGCTCGAGCCGTCGCACGCGATCGCGCACGTGGCGAAGCTCGCGCCGGCGCTGCCGAAGGACGCCATCATCCTGCTCGGCCTCAGCGGCCGCGGCGACAAGGACATCAACACCGTCATCGACGCCCTCGGCGGCGATGACGGTTAGCGGTCTCACTGCTTGCGCGGGCGCACCGAACGCCCGCCTACAAGCAGAGCAATCGCTACCGCCGCGAGCACTCCGGATATCAGGAGGGCTGTCGACCCTGGTCCTCCCGCTCTGCCTGTCGACGGTAATCCGCTCGGAGGCGGGCCGGCGAAGCCTCCGGTTGGCCGTGGTTCGAGACTTGGACTCCGGTAAATCAGACCGTCGCGCGTGAGCGGAAACGAGAACTCGTCGACACGCTCCTCGAGACCACCGTCCGGCAGCGGCCGCCGCGCCAGCTCGAAGTGGTACAAAATCAGGCTGTTGCAGAGGACCGGGACGGTGATGGTCGTCTGCCCGGAGTCCTGCAGCTCCTGTCGTTGTCTTTCATCGAACTCGATGAGGAACTCGCACGGTGCTGGCCCGTTCGCCTCGATGCGCGAGCCTTCGCGGAACTCGAGGTTGCCCTGATAGTCCGTCAGGACGATCCGTGCGTCCGCCGGTCCCGGCTCATAGAAGCCGCCCGGCTCTACCGTCACCTCGGCTACCGGCTCAGTCGTGGTTTCTGCTGTGCCCGTTGCGCCCGGTACAGCGGTCGACGGCCCGGGGGTTGCTGTCTCCAACCCAGCTTCGGTGCCTGACGCTACGGCTGCACATAGAACGACCAGAGGGACAACGATCAGATTGCTGGCTCTCATGTTTTTCCTCCTGCCCGGCTATTCGAAGTCGATCTCGCCTGATGCCACCAGTGTGCCCGAGGTGTTCCAGACGAAGACGGCAAGACTCGGGTACTGATAGAACCCTACCCCCGCTTGGCACGTATAGGTTCCGCCGTTCGACACACGCTGGAGTGAGCACCCGACGTCCTGAAGGCTCGGCCCAAGCACCCGAATGTCGCGGCTAGAGCCAGAGTAGTTGGTGACCTTGATCACGGATCCGTACGCGCGGTGGGACGTCGCAACGAATGGGCCGGCGCTAGTCTGTGGCCCGGACCACTTTGTGACGCAGCCGTAGTGTCCGTACGGTCCATTCTCGGTACCCCCAGTGAAACCGGCGTTAGATACGCCCCGGGTATGGGCGCACATCCTTGCGGTCGAGCCCAACGTGAATGGAACAAAGCTGGTTATCGAGCCCAGTTCGGGTGTCGCGTTGTCGTAGCGAGAGCCAAGGAAGGACCCGCCGGTGTCATTTCTCCATTCCGTGAAGTACCGCGACAGGTTGTGTCGCTTGGCCTCGCTCGCATCCCAGTTGTGACGCACCGAGCTCGATGAGTGCGTCGTCATGGTTTCAAGGTTCGGTGGATCCTTCGGCCTATACCCGGCGTTAAAGTCGCTCTCATCATGCGCCTGCACTGTGATGTTGCCGCCGCAGTTCAGCGCGTTCATGATCGTCGGGCCAAAGTTCGTGCTACACCCCGATGGGTTGTTGTAGTGCTCATTGTGGAATAGCGCGTGACCTAGTTCATGGCGAAGGATTGCACTCGCGAGCGACCCCCAGTCCATGTCAACGTAGATGTGGAAAGGACGGGTAACGAAGTCAGTGCCCGGGTCTCCTACGTCATTGTCATCGCGTATGCAGCCTGGTGCGGTGACTCCACAATAGGCGATGAGATCGTTCGGGTCGCTGAAGGCATGAATCTGCAGGCTTGAGGAGGAGTTGTAGTCATAGCTGGAAAGGTAATGGAACGCGTACTTGTTCAGGCTGTTGGGTGAGGTTTGCAGTGCACTGTTCCAGTCCGAGATAGCGGCTGGTATGAGGCTCACCGCATCCGTCGTGAAGCCGCCGACGCGCCACTCAAGGCCGGGGATGTTATGGACGACCTCTGGCGGAAGCCGTGAGTCATAAAGCGCGAGTCCCCACTGCGTAGTATGCACGTCGTTGCCGTGATTCCCGCTGGTCTGGTCCGGTGGAGCTGCGATAGCCAGTGCTATTGCGAGTAAGACGACGCCTATTAGAGTACGCATGAACCACACCGTTGCACTGATTAGCTCAAACTGCGGCGAACATACGCCTAAGTAGGTAACCTGTCAAGAGGCTATTTCACGCGTTCCTGCAGCTCGGTTGAGATCCCACACTCCACACAAAACCGCGCCCCCGCCTCCAACCGCGTGCCGCACTCAGTACAGAACCGCCGCACCCCATCACCCGGCGACTCCTCCCGCCCGGTCACCGCGCCTCTCGTCTCCGATCGCCGCGCGCGCACCCACGCCCAACCGCCTGCCGGCCCCAGCGCCAGCGCTGCCAGCAGCGCCAGAATCGCGATCTCAACCCAGCCGAAGTCCGGCAATGCCCCTCCGCAGTCGTCCGTCGATTCAGCATACATTCGCGATCGCGGCGCTGAGCGGCGTGCGCACTCTGGTACGATTGCGAGGGATGCCCTCAGCCTCGGACCCCATCGGCATGTTCGACTCGGGCGCAGGCGGCCTCGCCGTCCTACGCGAAGTGCGGCGCTTGCTCCCGGGCGAAGACATCGTCTACTACGGCGACACCGCCCACTTCCCCTACGGCCCGAAGCCCGTGGACGAGGTCCGCGACCGCTCGTTCGCCATCACGCGCGAGTTGCTGGCGCGCGGCGCGAAGGCCATCGTCGTCGCCTGCAACACCGCGACCAGCGCCGCCATCGCGCCGCTGCGAGAGGCGTTCGGCGCGCCCTTCGTCGGCATGGAGCCGGCGCTGAAGCCGGCTGCCGAACGCACCCGTTCCGGCGTCGTCGCGCTGCTCGTGACGCCGGGGACGGCGCGCGGCGAGAAGCTGGCGTCGCTCATTGGCCGCCATGGCGCCGACGTGGACGTGCGCATCATCGAGGCGCCCGGCCTGGCCGACCGCGTCGAAGCCGGCGACCTCGACGGGGCGGAGACCGCCGCGATGCTGCGGCGGTACGCGGACGCCGTGCGCGAGAGCGGCGCCGGCGCGCTGGCGCTGGGCTGCACGCACTACGCGTTCCTGCGTCCCGCGTTCCAGCGTCTGCTCGGCGAGGGCGTCGACGTCATCGAGCCGTCGGAGGCGGTGGCGCGCCAGTTGCGGCACGTCCTCGACGAACGGTCGCTGCTGAACCCGCGCCATGACGGCGGCAGCGTGCTGTACCTTACGAGCGGAGACGAAGCGGCGTTTGCGGCGGTGCGCGCGCGGCTGATGGACGGGGCGGTAGCGGCGAAGGAGAGCGCGTGACCTTCCGCGAGAAGCTCGAACAGGCGTGGGAGCGGAGCGGCAGCCTCCTCTGCGTCGGCCTCGACCCCGACCCGGCGCGCATGCCGATCGACGACGTCGCCGAGTTCAACGCGCGCATCGTCGAAGCGACGCACGACCTCGTCTGCGCGTACAAGCCGAACGTCGCGTTCTACGAGGCGCTCGGGCCGGAGGTCGGCTACGCCGCGCTGCGCAAGACGCTCGCCGCCATCCCGCCGCACATCATCACGCTCGCGGACGCCAAGCGGGGCGACGTCGAACACACCGCGCGGGCGTACGTGCGCGCGTTCTACGACAACCTCGCGTTCGACGCGGTGACCGTGAACCCGTACCTGGGCTACGACTCCGTGGCGCCGTGGACCGAGCGGCCGGAGAAGGCGGCCTTCATCGTCTGCCGCACGTCGAACCCCGGCGCGCCGGACTTCCAGGACCTCCAGACGGACGGCCGGCCGCTGTACGAAGCGGTCGCCGGGCGCGCGCGTTCGTGGGACCAGCACGGCAACGTCGGCCTCGTCGTCGGGGCGACGTACCCGGAGGAGATGCGCCGCGTGCGCGCCATCTGCCCCGAGATGCCCATCCTGGTACCGGGCGTGGGCGCGCAGGCGGGCGCGCTCGAGGACGCCGTCCGCGCGGGCCTCGACGCGCGCGGCCGCGGGCTCATCGTCAACGCCTCGCGCGCGATCACCTACGCGCCGGGCGGCGCGGACTTCGCCGCGGCGGCGCGCCGCGAGGCGATGCGGCTCCGCGACGAGATCAACCGCGTGCGCGAGGCCTCCGCGTCCCCGCGCGCGTCGAAGGCCTGAGCGATGGCTGAGATCGTCGACTTTCGCATGGCCGACGTCGTGCGGCTGCGGAAGCCCCATCCGTGCGGTGGCTTCGAATGGGAGGTGGTGCGCCTCGGCGCCGATATCGGGCTGAAGTGCCGCAGCTGCGGCCGGCGCGTGCTGCTCGAACGCCGTACGCTCGAGAAGCGGATGAAGGCGTTCGTGCAGCGCGGGCCCGAGCCTGACCCGGAGCAGGTGCGCATCGCGCTGGAGCGCGACTGATGGCCGACACGCGTGCGACCATGCTCCGGCTCTCGGCGCTCGTCGGCGAGCGGTCGCTCTTCGAGAACGACGCCTTCCGCAAGCTGTGGCTGAGCAAGGTCCTTTCGCACACGCCCGTCAATGCCGTCGTCTACGCCATGCTGATCATGGTCGTCAACGCCACGGGCCTCAGCTTCTTCAGCAGCCTCTTCGTCGTGGCCTACATCGCGCCGACGGCCGTGCTGGGCACCGTCTCCGGCGTGTTCGTCGACCGCGCGCCAAAGGGCATCGTGCTCGCGGCGACCAACGCCGCGCGCGCGGCGCTGTGCCTGCTGCTGGCCATCTCCACCGACAACGTCATCATCATCTACGTGATCGCGGTGTTGTTCGCCGTCGGCTCGCAGTTCTCCGGGCCTGCGGAGAGCGCGGCGCTGCCCGCCATCGTCAAGCACGAGGACCTGACGTCGGCGAACTCGCTCAACAACCTCGGCTCGCTGATCTCGCAGTTGGCCGGGCTGATGGTGCTGCCAGCGGTCTTCCTCAATACCGTCGGCCCGGCGCCGCTGGCGCTGGTATGCGCCATCCTGTTCGCCATGGCGGCGTTCCAGTTCCTGCTCATCGAAGGCCTCGGCGGCCCCATCAGCAGTAACGTGCAGATCACGCTCGACGAGGCGCGAGAGCGGTTCGCGGAGGCGTGGGACCGGCTGACGCGCGACTCCATCTCGTACATCGCCGTGGTGCTGGCCGTGCTGGCGAACACGACGGGCCTGGTCATCGCGACGCTGCTGCCG
>DATMAH010000078.1:0-6538 GCA_035583735.1 Dehalococcoidia bacterium | reverse complement strand
GCGCCCATGCCGCGACGGTGGACGGTCAGCCGATGCCGGCGCCCCGGACGGCCGCCGCCGCCAGTTCGCGGCGTGACGCCTCGTCCCGCAGCAGCGCGGGCGCGACGATCGGCTCGATCCCGAGCGCCTCGATCTCGGGCGCCAGGTGCGCGTCCGACGTGTCGATCACGAACGCGTCGGCCAGGCCGGCGTAGACGGCGGCGACGCCTACGGCGTCGACACGATGCCCGAGGCCGGCCAGCATCTCCGCCGCCGGCGGCCCAAGCGAGCGCCCGCCGATCATCGGGCTGACCGCCACGCGCCGCACCGTCGCCGCGGCCAGGGCGTCACGCACGCCCGGCACGGCGAGGATGGGCCCGATGCTGGCGATCGGGTTGCTCGGTGCGATGAAGATCGCGCGGGCATCGTGAAGCGCCTCCAGCACCCCTGGCGCCGGACGCGCCGCCTCCACGCCCGCGAACGTCACGCCGCGCACCGCGTCTCGCGCGTGCCGTTCCACCAGGTAGCGCTGGAATGGCAGGTCGCCGGCGTCCGTCCGCACGATGGTGCGCACGCGGTCATCGGACATCGGCAGCAGCCTCGCCACCACGCCGAACGCGCGCGCGATATCCGCGACGACGGCCGAGAGCGGCTGTCCTTCGCGCAGCAAGCGTGTGCGGTGCAGGTGCGTCGCCAGGTCGTTGTCGCCGATGCTGAACCACGTCTCGTGCGCGAAGCGGCGCATGCTGTCCAGCCAGCGGAAGCTCTCGTCGCGAAATCCCCAGCCGCGTTCCTCGTCCACCACCCCCGCCAGCGCGTAGGTGACGATGTCCGGGTCGGGGCTCACGTAGAGGCCGTGGAACTCGTCGTCGTCCGCCGTGTTGATGATGGCCGTGATGCGCGCCGGCTCGATGACCGCCGTCAGCGCCCGCAGAAAGCGCGAACCGCCGATGCCGCCGCAGAGCACGACCGCGCCGGGCCGCTGCGCGCTCATGAAGCGGCGACGGCGTCCGGGCGCGGCTCGCGTACGACGGTGCCGGCATCGCGGTCAAGCTCGTCCTCGGAGCGCTGCCACAGCAGCAGCACCACCGTGCCGGCGATCACCGTGCCCAGCCCAAACGTCAGGAAGACGGCACGCAGTCCGAACGTGTCGGCCAGCAGGCCGGCGCACGGCTGCACCACGGCAAAGACCACGTTCCCGACGAGGTTCTGCACCGATAGCATCGTCGCCCGCCGCTCGCTCGGGATGCGCTTGTTGATGTACGTGGCCAGCAGCGGGTTCTGGACCCCGGCGACGAAGCCCATGCCGATGAACGCCGCGAACATCCAGCCGTGGTCGACGCCCGCGAGCGCCAGGTTGCAGACGCCCAGCGTCACCGGCAGGGCAAAGAAGGCGCCCCGCTGGCCCATGCGCAGCAGATACCACCCCGTGAGCAGCGCCGACGCGATCCCCGCCGCGCGCACCGGCGCCTGCCACATGCCCAGGCCCGCCGTCCCCACGCCGTGCTCCGCCAGGAACGGCTGCTGGAACACCAAAGGCGTGAACGTCCCCGCGAGCATGATGCCGCTGAACATGATGATGTAGCGCAGCGGCGCCGTGTGCCATGCATCGCGGATGCCCGCCGCTATCGTCTCGAAGTAGCGTGCGCGCTCCTCACCGGCCGGCGCGTACGGCGCTTCCTTCATCGAGAGCGCCACGGGCACGCCGAAGATCGCGATAACGGCGCTCAGCAGGATCGGGAACGAGAAGCTCGTCAGCTCGGCGAGCGGCGCCCCAATGAGGATCGCCAGCAGCACGGCGAACGACGTCAGTGCCCACAGCCGGCTGTTGATCCGCTCGAACTCCTCCTCGCGCCCCAGCCCTTTCAGGCTGTCGTACAGCAGCGCCGTGTCCGAGCCCGACTGGAACGTCTGGCCCAGCCCCCATGCCGTGTACGACGCCAGGATCACCAGATAGTTCTCGGCCACGCCGAAGATGAACACCGCCACGGCAAAGAGCGCGCTCCCGATGACCAGCGATGTGCGCCGCCCGAAGCGGTCAGCGACCGCCCCCGTCGGCACCTCCGCGAGCACGATGAGCAGGAAGAACGGCGTGTCGAGCAGCGTGATCTGTGTCAGGGAGAGGCCGCGGTCCTCCTGCAGGTAAATGACCCAGATCGGCCACCAGAGCTGGAACTGGAGCAGGAAGCGATAGACGTACGACTTCCAGACGTTAGCCTCGAGGGCCATCTCGTCGCGTATCCGCCCGAGCAGGTCCATAGGGCACGAGTATATCGGCGCCGCCTGCGAAGACGGCGGCGGGGGCGCGTCCCCGCACCCCCGCATGTCAAATCGCCCGGCGCCTTACGATCACGAACGCAAGCTCTCCGGGCCGATGTCGAAGATGAAGAAGCCCGGCGCGTACGCGTTCTCATCGCCCACGAACAGCGCCAGCACCAGCGCCCAGACCAGGAAACCGGCCGCCACCGCGACCAGCGTCTGCCCCGGCGACGCGTCCGTCGCGCTCTTCACCGCCAGGTACGTCGTCCCGAAGAAGAGCGCGATGACCGTCAGGCCGATGGCGAACTCGAGCACCGGGATGAACAGCAGCACGCCGAGCGCCAGCGGCGCCGCCGCGAATCCCATCACGCGCACCAGCTCGTTGATGTCCGCGCGCGCCCGGAACATCTGGGAGAGCAGCACGTAGGTGATGCCCAGCCACACGCCCCACAAGACGATCGACAGAATGCTGCCGACCAGAAACGACTGGACGAAGATATCGCCCTGCGTCGTGTACCCCTCGAAATCCGGGCCGTTGAACAGCCACCAGAGCCAGCCGCCCAATCCCGTCAGAAACGTCGCCACCACGGCGACGACGATGGCGGGAACGGTGGACGCAGCGTCCCCCCGCACCTCATCAAAGACGGTCGTGTCGAGGGTTGCCAGCCGGCGCACCCGCTGCATCAGCGAGTTGACGTCCATGCCTCCAGCCTGCTGCATCATGCCTACCTCCTTGCTGCCCGTCCGGGACAGCGTAAGCCCTCCTGTAAAGGTTCAATTGCGTATCTCATACAACACTTGCCGATCCTTGTCTAGTCCTGGCGTCCGGCCTACAGCGGCGACTTCGTCGCCATGCCGGGCCGCCGCGGGTATGCGGCCGGCGTCGGCCGCTGCTTCGCCACGATGACGAGGCGCTGCTCCGGGCCGGGCACCGCGAACGGCAGTAGGAAGGCGCGGCCGCCCAGCACCTCCAGCGCATGCCGGGCCGCCGCCACCTCTTCGGCCGCGCGCGAGCCCTTCGGCGCCACCACCCGGCCTCCGATGCGGGCGAACGGAAGCGCGAATTCGAGCAGCGCCGGCAGCGGCGCGACCGCGCGCGCGACCACCAGGTCGTACCGTTCGCGGTGCGCCGGGTCGTGGGCCACCGTCTCGGCGCGCCCGGCCAGCACCGTCACCTGGGTGAGCTTGAGCGCCTCGACGACGGCCGTGAGGAAGGCGGCCTTCTTCTGTGTCGCTTCGATCAGCGTCAGCCGGATGCCCGGCCAGGTGATCTTGAGCGGCAGGCCCGGGAAGCCGGCGCCCGCCCCGACGTCCGCTACCGCCGAGTCCGGCCGCAGCAGCTCGCGCTCCCGCAGCGCGGCGCCCAGCGCCAGCGACTCCAGGAAGTGCCGCGAGCGCACAACCTCTGCGCTCGCATCGCCTACGAGGTTGATGCGCGCCGACCACTCCCGGAGGAGCTCCAGGTACCGCTCGAACTGCGCCGCCTGCGCATCTGTCAGCGCGATCCCGTATGCTGAAGCATCGCGGATGAAGGCGTCACGCATCGCAAGAACATACCAATTCGGGTGAGTCCGGAGTTTGACCTGCTTTTTGTGACGGGCCTAGAATCACAGACGGAGGAGTTGGATTATGGCAGGTGAGACGATCGTAGATTCCAGGATCCAGGCCGTCGCGTACGAGTATCTCGCGAGCCTCAACAGGCCGGGCGCCCGCGAGGCGGCACAGCCTGAAGTGCTCAAGTTCGTCCGCTGGGCCGGCCCCGACAAAGAACTCGCGTCCATGCGCGCCCACGAGATCGCTCAGTACGCCGAGTTCTTCCCCCCGACCGTTGCAGACGCAGGCAAACGCGCGGACCACGTCCGCGCGTTTTTGAAGTGGGCGCGCGACAAGGGCATCACCGCGGAGAACCTCGGCACCCATTTGCGGGTAAAGAAAGCTGCGAAATCCAGCGGCAACGCCCAGACCATCGAAGAGCAGCCCATCTATCTCACCGCCGAGGGCCATCAGGCGCTGATCGACGAGCTGGCCGCCCTGAAGGAGAAGCGGCCGCTCATCCAGCAGGACCTCGCGCGCGCCATGGCCGACAAGGACTTCCGCGAGAACGCCCCCCTCGACGCCGCCCGTAACGAACAGGCCCACCTCGAGGCCCGCATCCGCGAGATCGACGCCACGCTGAAGCGTGCCGTCGTGCTCGAGCAGGGCGCGTCGCAGCCCGGCGACGCCACCCAGATCGGCGACCAGGTGACCATCAAGGACCTCCGCAACGGCAAGGAGAGCACCTACACGCTCGTCAACCCCGACGAGGTGCGCTCCGGCCAGGGCAAGATCTCGATCGCGTCGCCCGTCGGCAAGGCCGTCTACGGCCGCCGCGCCGGTGAGGAGGTCGAGGTGGAGGCGCCGTCCGGCACCTTCCGCGTCCGCATCGAGGACATCAAGTCGAACTAGTCGTTCGTCGTTGGTCGTTCGGGGCCCCCAACCACCAACGACCCCGACCAACGACCACCTACAGCCCCTTGAACTGCGGCTGGCGCTTCTCGACGAAGGCCTGCGCCGCTTCGCGGTGATCCTGTGTGAGGCCGCTGAGCTGCATGTTCACGGCTTCCTGGTCGAGCAGCGTCAGCAGATCGCTGGTCTCGGCGCGGTTGAGATTCTCCTTCATCCGCGCGTAGGCCAGCGCCGGCCCGGCCGCCAGGTTCGCGGCGAAGGCCATCGTCTCCTCTTCGAGACGGTCGTGCGCCACCACCCTGTTCACCAGCCCCACCGTCAGCGCCGCCTGCGCGTCGAGGATCTCGCCGCCGAAGTAGAGCTCCCGCGCCTTCGCGATCCCGCAGATCTTCGTCAGGAAGTACGAGCCGCCGAAGTCGCCGCTGAACCCTACATTGCGGAAGATCGTGCCCAGCTTCGCGTTCTCCGACGCGATGCGGATGTCGCAGGCCAGCGCCAGGCTCAGGCCCGCGCCGACGGCGTGGCCGTTCACCATCGCGATCGTCGGCTTGGGCATCGTGTGCAGCATGTAGCTCGTCGCCCGCTGCGACGCGCGCAGCGTCTCGATGCTCTGCCAGAGCAGGCGCCCTGGCGACATCTCGCCGTTGTCCGCGCGCTCGCCGGTGACCTGCCGGCCCGCCGCCATGCCCTTCACGTCGCCGCCCGCGCAGAACGCACGGCCCGCGCCCGTCACCACCACGACGCGCACCTTGCGGTCGTCCGCGCACTCCTGCAGGTACTGCCCCAGCAGCGGCATGAGCTGGCCGCCCATCGCGTTGAGGCTCTCCGGCCGGTTGAGGGTGATCAGGGCGACGCCGTTCTCGCGCCTGTCGATCAGTACGTCCGACATGGTTGATGCTCCTTCTCGGCTTCCGCGCCGGTGCCGGGGATCGTACCGCCGTGGGGGCGGGGTCGCTAGAGGTTGGAGGCTGGTGGTTGGAGGCTGGAGGTTGGACGGGGTCGGCTGGAGCGCGCGAGCGGCTACAAGTCCGCGTTCAAAAGACGGCGCAGCAGAGGGCTGGGTTTGGTGCCCTGTCCGGCACTACGATCCCTGCATGGACATCACGGACACCCTTTACGTGAAAGACCGCCGCGCGTGGCGGCGCTGGCTCGCGAAGCACCACGCCACCGCCCGCGAGATCTGGCTCGTGATGCACGCCAAGGCCAGCGGCAAGCCGTCGATCCCGTACAACGACGCCGTCGAGGAGGCCATCTGCTTCGGCTGGATCGACGGCCAGGTGCAGAAGCACGGCCCGCACAGCCGCGCCCAGCGCTTCACGCCGCGGCGCAAGGGCAGCCCGATGTCGGCGCTGAACAAGGAGCGCGCCCGCCGCCTTCTCGAGCAGGGCAAGATGACGCCCGCCGGCCTCGCCGCCGCCGGCGATCTCTCGCTCCTCCGGTTCGTCATCCCGAAGGACATCGAGCGCGCACTCAAGGCGGACCCGGAGGTCTGGTCGAACTTCCAGGCGTTTTCGGAGAGCTACAAGCGCATCCGCATCGCCTGGATCGCTGAAGTGCAGAAGCAGCGCCCGGAGGAAGCAGAGAAGCGCCTCCGCTACTTCATCAAGATGACGAAGACCAACAAGATGTACGGGATGGTGCGGTGAGCCGCTGGTCGATGCTGACTGGTGACTGGTGACTGGTGACTGGTGATTGGTGACTGGTGATTGGTGGCTGGTGATTGGTGACTGGTGATTGGTGACTGGTGATTGGTGATTGGTGACTGGTCACGGTGATTCGTGCGGAGGCCGTGCGATAGGACAGCGGCGTGCCGTCAGCCGGATGAGCGCGCTCGGGGCGCCCACCCAGCCTCCGA
>DATMAH010000077.1:0-4572 GCA_035583735.1 Dehalococcoidia bacterium | reverse complement strand
CGGGGCGGAGGCCGGCGACGCGCTGGCGCCGACCGAGATCGTCTGCATCCTGCGCGACGCCGAGCAGCTGTTCGCCGACCGCTTCGCGATTATCCTGGCCGGCGGCGAGCCGCAGCTGCCGCCGAGCACCTCGCCCGACCGCTGGCCGGAGGAGCGTGCCTACCTGTCGGAGGACGCGGTGGAGGCCCTCGCCGCGTTCCGCCAGCGCCGCGCGGCGACGCTGGCGCAGCTCCAGGGGCTCCCGGCCGCCGACTGGCAGCGCGCCGGCGTGCACCCGCAGCGCGGGCGGCTCAGCATCGACGACCTGGTCGCGATGATGGCCTGGCACGACGAGCACCGGGTGGCGCAGCTCACCCGGTCACTGTCCGGCGGCGCCCGTGACGCCGCAGATCCCGGAGGTCCCGATGGCGGCGATGGACGAGTACGCGAAGCCGGTCGAGCAGCGCGTGGCGCGCCTGCGTCGCACCGCGGACGAGCTGGCCGCGGCCATCCGCGGCCGTGACGACGCGGCGCTCCCGCCGCCCGGATGCCCGGAACTGGGCGGCCAAGGAGGTCGTCCGGCCTTCCGCCGGCGTCGCAAGGAGATGGGCGCTGGAGGGCAAGGCCTAGCCCGAAGCGTGGACGCGAGCGCCGCGCGTCGGCGCGCTCCGCGCGGCCGGGCGTCAGTACCGCGGGCGCGGCTGGTTCTGGTAGTAGATGTCGCGCGCGAGCGGGTCGGGCTTCGCCTCGCTGGTGCCCGTCGGAGTGACGGAGACCCAGCCGCGGCTGCGCATGCAGGCCTCGTCCAGCTTGCCCTTGCTGGAGCACTCGGCCCAGTCCCGGCGGAACTCCTCCGTCGTATACTTCTGTCCGCTGGGCTTCATCCACTGCCGCTCGTCGACGCTGCCGCAGGCGGCGAGCGCGAGACCCGTCCCGAGCACGGTCAACGTGGTCATGATGGCACGCATTGCGCCGCATTGTACCGGGTGTAGGGTCGGGAGGGAACCGTCATGGACGACCAGTATCCCGACAGCTTCTGGGCTCTCCTGATCGAGGTCCGCGAGCGCCTCTTCGCGGTGGTGCCGGGGCTGCTCGTCACGATCGCCCTGCTCGTCGTGGGGCTCGGCGTCGGCTGGCTGGCGCGCACGCTCGTCTCCCGCGGCGCCCGGGCGCTCGGGTTCGACCCGCTGCTGGAGCGCTGGGGCCTGGCCGCGCCGCTCCGCCGCGCCGGGATCCTGCGCCCGCCCTCGGAGGCGCTCGGGGTGCTGTGCTTCTGGGGCGTGTTCATCCTGTTCGCGAGCGTGGCCGTCGACGCCCTGCTGCCGGGCGCGCCGGGCGCGACCGTGCTCCTGCTCACGTTCCTCCCGTCGCTCTTCGCTGCGATCCTGATCGTGCTCATCGGCTGGCTGGTCGCCAACTTCCTGAGCCAGGGCGTCCTCGTGGCCGCCGTCAACGCGCGGCTGCCCGAGGCGCGCGTGCTCGCGCGCGGCGTGCACTGGGCGGTCCTGCTCTTCGCGGTGGCGACCGCGCTCACGCACCTGGGCATCGGCAAGGAGATGGTGCTGGTCGCCTTCGGCATCACGTTCGGGGGGATGGTCTTCGCGGTGTCGCTGGCCTTCGGGCTCGGCGGCCGCCACCTGGCCCGCACCATGCTGGAGCGGCGGCTGCGCCGCGAGACGCCGCGGCACGAGGAGCGCCTCACCCACCTGTAGCGCGCGTCGCGCGCGCGTCAGCCCTCATGTCGCGGGCCGGGATCGCGGGGCGGGAACAGCACGTAGCCCACGGCGGAGCCACCGAGCCACGCGCGCAGCAGCTCCTCGCGTCGATAGCGGCGCGGCACGGTGTCCACGGACGGCCCGGCGGGGTCGTTCACCAGCACGTCGCCGCCCTCGTAGCCCCTCACGACGATCAGATGCCCTGTCGTCTCGGGAACCGCGGCGCCCGCCAGCTCACCGGCGCGATAGCGGATCGATGCGATGACGGGCAGGCCGTGGTCGAGGTACCAGGCGACGGCATCCCAGCCTGGCACCCGCAGCAGGTAGCCGAGGAGGCCGTGCTCGCCGGCAGCGCGGATCGCCGCCGGCCAGACGCCGTAGCGGTCGAGCCCCGCGTGGTAGATCCGGGCGGCGAGCCCCTCGAGATCCGTCACGCGCCCGTGATAGGCGAGGACCATCCCGACCGACGTGGGCGAGCAGATCCGGAGTGCGATGGCCGGGTCGGCTTTCATCTGCGTCCAGGCCGGGACGTCGAGCGTCACCGCTGCAGCCGAGGCGGTCCGGGTCGGGGCTGACGGCACCCCGGCCTCGATTGCGCCCACAGCGGCCGATGGCGCGATCGCGCCCGGCGCCGCGGATGCCGACAGCGTGAGCATCCAGGGCATCGCCCGCAGCGCCGGAAGATCGCGCGCAGCGACCCGGACGCGGACGCGCACGGCGGCCGCCGGTCGGCTTGCCTGGAACACGTCGACGTCGACCGTCAGCGCCCCGTCGGCCGCAGGCAGCGGGGCGAAGTCGTCGCCGCCGAGCGTCACGCCTGCGACCCACGGCGACCATCCGTCGCCGATCCGCACCGACAGCTCCAGCCGCACAGCAGGGACCGCGCCGAGCGCGGAGAGCGACGGCAGCAGATGCGTCGCCCCTTCCACCGCCCACGCCGGCGTCGAGATCAGCGCGTCGCTGCCCTCGATGCGCACCTCGGCGCCGTGCGCGGTCAACGGGCCACGGCAGGCCGGCGGAACGGCCCCGCGCACGACGGCCGGATCGAGGCCAGACACCAGCGCGCAGAGCGAGGTGGCCCCGCCCGGCTGTCTCTCGCGCGTGACGCTCACCGCACGTCCCTCCTGATGCGACAAGGAATGCATCGATCACGGCAATCGCGTTCCGTGTACCCGGTCATGCGACGACGCTACGACGCGCCTCGCCGAGCCGGGCCGACAGGCACATCCGTTGCACAGCGTGCCGGCGCCCGGTCCGCGCGAGCGATGCGACACGGACGGCGAAAGGAGCGCCCATGGCGACGTTCGGAAAGTGCGTGTGGGACGGCTGCACTCGGCATGCGGAGAAGGAGACGACCGGGGCCTGCCGGCCCCATCACGTGATCATCCGTGACGCACGCTGTCGCCAGTGCGGGGGTCCCGTCGCCTCGCGCGCCGAGGTCGAAACCGGACGCTGTCGTCGCTGCCGCATGCAGCGCGCCGCATGACGTCGCCGTGGCACTCACGTTGCATACGATGACAGCATGTCACCGGACCCGAACCAGCCCGAGACGTCGTCGGTCCACCAGTTCACGGTATTGCGAGGGATGGCGGTCGCGCTCGTGATCGAGACGCGCGACTGGTACCAGGGGCTGGTGCATGCGGCCGCGGCGCGCGTGCGGCTGGAAGGTCACAACTGAGCGGTTGAGCGGGGGCCGCGGGCGGTGCAACGCCCGCGGCAGCCCCTTCATCAGCATGCGCGGCGCTCTGGCCGCGCGCTCCGACATGGAGCCGGAGCGATCACATCGCGCTCCGGGCGCCGGTCGAGGCCGCTAGCTGGCCCCGCCCGACGCAGCCTCTGGGCCCGGTGGCGTGTTCTCCATCCACACCCTCCTGCGTCGGGGTGAGCTGCGGCGCGACGGGATCCGCGTCGTGCCGTACCTCGTGTCTACGCCCGTCGCCAAACCAGGTCAAGCCCTTCGTGCGACCCGCACGTGCCGGCGTTCACGAGCGCGGGCGCCGCGGATGCGGCGCGAGCCGCACGCATCCGAGCGGCGCGCCGTGTCGTGATCGGCGCGCCGTCACGAGCCGCGCAGCCGCGGGTCGAGCACGTCGCGGAGCGCGTCGCCGAGCATGTTGAAGCCGAACACCGCGAGCGAGATCGCGACGCCCGGCCAGATCGCCATCCACGGCGCGCGGAACATGTACGTGCGGCCGGAACCGGACAGCATCGATCCCCACGACGGATGCGGCGGCGGCACGCCGAAGCCCAGGAACGAGAGCGCCGACTCCGCCAGGATGACGGCGCCGAGGCCGATCGTGGCCAGGATGATGATGGTCGCGGCGACGTTCGGCAGGATGTGGCGGACGATGATGCGCGCGTGGCCGCAGCCGGTGGCGCGCGCGGCCTCGACGTACGTCGCCTGCATGACCGCCAGCGTCGCGCCGCGGATCACGCGCGAGTTGGTCGCGGCGATCAGGATCGCGAGCGCGATGACCACGTTGGCCAGCCCCGGCCCCAGGACCGCCATCACGGACAGGATGATGATCAGATAGGGGAACGACAGCCACGCGTCGACGACGCGCTGCACGATCAGGTCCCACACGCCGCCGAAGTACGCGCTGGTGACGCCGATGGCCGCCGCCAGCAGCATGGCGAGCGCGATCGTGCAGAACCCCACCGTGACCGACACGCGGGCGCCGTACACGATGCGGCTCCACATGTCGCGGCTCAGGTTGTCCGTGCCCAGCCAGTGCACGGCCCCCGGCGGCTTCATGCGGGCGCCGCGGATGCTCTCGTCGTAGCCGTACGGCGCGATCTGCTCGGCGAACGCCGCCATCACGAGCAGCGCGACCACGATCACGCCGCCCAGCGCGCCCAGCGGCTTGCGCCGCGCGAA
>DATMAH010000076.1:0-5652 GCA_035583735.1 Dehalococcoidia bacterium | reverse complement strand
CAGGGCCATCGGGCCAGCGCGAGGCTTCGAGGAAGTCGCGGCACTGTTCGTCAGACCACTTCAGTATCGACAGGAAAGAGACAGAGGGCTTAGACTTAGAGGGCATCGCTGGTACTCACTTACCTTCGGTGCTTCGGTCGCTTCGCTCTGATCCGGCGGAGCGGCCTTCTTTATGCTCTGATTATGGGCTAAAATCGCTTGTGTGTCAACTACCCAATTCCCGGTAAAGCTCCGTCCCTACTTCACTTCACATCACTTCACGCGGCTTCGCTTCGCGGCTGCGCGTGAGAGCGGGACGCGAACACGAAAGAGCCGCTCGGCGCGAGGGGCTCTTGTCTGACGACCGCGCACTGTTCACTGTCGGCTGTGAACTTCCGGCCTACAGCGCCTCGATGATCGTGCTGATGCCCATGCCGACGCCGATGCACTGCGTCGCCAGGCCGTACTTCTTGCCGCTGCGGCGCAGCTCGTGCGCCACCGTCGAGACGAGGCGCGCGCCTGTGGCGCCCAGCGGGTGGCCGATGGCGATCGAGCCGCCGTTGACGTTCACGCGGTCCAGCGGGATGCCCAGCTCCTTGCACGACGGGATCACCTGCGCCGCGAACGCCTCGTTGAACTCCACACGGTCGATCTGGTCCGCGGTGATGCCGGCGTGGCGCAGCGCCTTCTTCGTCGACGGCACCGGGCCCAGGCCCATCACCTGCGGCTTCACGCCCGCGACGCCGAAGCCGATGATGCGCGCGAGCGGCTCCAGCCCCAGCTCCAGCGCCTTCTCCTCGGACATCAGCAGCGCCGCCGAGACGCCGTCGTTCGTCGGGCAGGAGTTGCCGGCGGTGATCCGCAGTTCCTGGTTGCCGAAGCTCACCAGCCCCTTCACCGGCTGGAGCTGGCTCAGCGCCTCGATGTTGGTGCCCCGGCGCAGGCACTCGTCCTGGTCGAAGATGATCGTCTTGCCCCGCTCCGCCTCGACCCACTGGCCCTGTTCGTCGAACACCGGCTCTTCGATCTCGAGCGGGATGATCTCGTCCTTGTAGATGCCCTTGTCGTACGCCTCCGCCGTCTTGCGGTGGCTGTCGACGGCGAACTGGTCCATCTCCTCGCGCGAGAGGTCGTACACCTCGGCGACGTTCTGGGCCGTCTGCGTCATGCCGACGATCGGGCTGGAGTCGAGGATGTAGTCGGGGAACTTCACGGAGAAGTTCTGGTCGTGGTCCGGCGGGAGGTTCCGCTGGAGATCGTTCATCTGCACGAGCTTCTTGTTGAACTCCGTGATGCGCGTCTTCGGCGCGCCGTTGCGGCCGCCGCCCAGGCTGCGGCCCATGCGCTCGATGCCGATGGCGATGCCGCAGTCCGTCGCCCCGACGGCGATCGACTGGGCGACGCGGTGCAGCGTCTCCATGCTGGAGCCGCACTGGCGGTTCGTGTCGAACGAGCAGACCTCCGCCGGCAGCCCGGCCAGGTGCGCGACGTTGTTGGCGCCGATCAGCACCAGCTCGCCGGCGCCCATGACGTTGCCGAGGCCCATGTCCTCGACCATCCACGGGCTCACCTTCGGGTTGCGCTCCATCAGCGCGCGGACGACCTTGCCGGCCGCCTCGTCGAGCCGGGTGGCGACGAGCTTGCCGCGCCCGCCGCGCCCAAACGCCGAGCGGACGCCGTCCACCAGCACTACGTTTCTTGCCTTCACGAGAGACCTCCTGTGCGCGGACGGTGCCGCATGTGCCCGGCACAGAGGCCGCGGCTGCTACCTGATGATGTAGATGCGGAATTCAGGATAAACGGGTAGCTAGCCGGAAGCTAGTGGGGTGCGGGGCAGACGCCGCTACGCGTCGACGCCCTTTAGCACCCGCTTGTACTTCGGCCTCTGCACCCACGCCCGAGCACTTAAGCCCCAATCGATAACGACCCGCTCTTCCAGCTGCTCAAATCCGGCCGCCTTCTTGAGCACATAGAAGTAGTCTCCGAATGTCCAGTCCTCCTTCGGACATCCGGGTCTACTGCGGCCTTCATCTCCCGACCTGATGTCCAAAATGTCGTAAACGCCGATTAGCCGGGCGGTGTTTCGGGGGCATCCGATGAAGGACACTATGCAGTCAGTTCCATGAAACCAGGGCCGGACTTGAAACGCTTGGTAAAGCTCAATTAGACCACGCGCGTAGACGTCCGGAACATGCCCACCGGCATGGCGCACGAGTCGGAATGACTGGCGCGCGTCGAAGCCGTGATCCTCGAGAAGCTGGATTACGCCATCATGATGGCTCATGCTGCAAGGCCCTCAGAGTCACGCGAACTTGTTCGCGTAACCGGACGTAGCGTACCAGCACTAGCCGCTGAGACGAAAGGATGTGACGAGATGGAACTTCGCCCCTTCGGACGCACCGGCGTGAAGGTCTCCGAGCTCTGCCTCGGCGCGATGATGTTCGGCGGCAAGACGTCGCCCGAGGACTCCTACGCCATCATCGATAAGGCGCTGCTGGACGCCGGCATCAACTTCATCGATACGGCCAACGTCTACTCGCGCGGCCGCAGCGAGGAGGTCGTCGGCGAGGCGCTGAAGCGCAACGGCCGCCGCAACCACGTCGTCCTGGCGACGAAGGTGCACGGCGTCATGGACAGCGAGGACCCCAACATGCAGGGCAACTCGCGCCGCCACATCATCCAGCAGTGCGAGGAGTCGCTCCGCCGCCTGCAGACAGACTGGATCGACCTCTACCAGATCCACCGCCCGCAGTCGGACATCCCCATCGACGAGACGCTGCGCGCGCTCGACGACCTCATCCGCGCCGGCAAGGTGCGCTACATCGGCACCAGCACGTACGCGGCGTGGCAGGTCGTGGAGTCGTTCTGGATCTCGAAGGAGCTGGGGCTGAACCGCTTCGTCTGCGAGCAGCCGCCGTACAACCTGCTGGACCGCCGCATCGAGCGCGAGCTGCTGCCGATGGCGCGCACCTACGGCATGGCCATCATCCCCTGGAGCCCGCTGGGCGGCGGCCTGCTCACCGGCAAGTACCGGCGCGGGCAGGAGCCGCCGGAGGGCGCCCGCTTCGCCGACCAGACGAACCCCATCTACCGCCGCCGCCTCAACGACCGCATCTACGACGTCATCGAGGGCCTGGAGCCGATGGCGCAGGAGAAGGGCGTGACGCTGTCGCAGCTCGCGCTGGCGTGGGTGCTGCGGCAGCCCGGCGTCACCAGCCCCATCATCGGCCCGCGCACGATGGAGCAGTTCGACGACAACATGGGCGCGCTCGGCGTGCAGTTCTCAGACGACGACCTCCACGCCATCAACCGCATCATCCGCCGCGGCGAGTCCGTCGCCCCGTTCTACGAGGCCGACTTCGGCCCGCACCCTTACCGGGTATAGGCGTGCTGGGGGTTGGGGGCGGCGGCTCAGCTGGCGAGAACGGACAGCAGACAGCAGACAGCAGACAGCAGACAACAGAGGGCATGGGCATCGGGCTACGCCAACCACGACTACCAGTCACCAATCACCAGCCACCAATCACCAGTCACCAGCCACCAGCCACCAGCCACCAGCCACCAGTCACCAGCCACCAGTCACCAGCCACCAGTCACCAGTCACCAGTCACCAGTCACCAACCACCAGTCACCACCGACCCCGCCGCTGCGGGTACCCTTCCCACACCACACACGGCACACGACTCACCACCCACCACCCACCAGGAGCAGCCGATGATCCCCACACTGGCCTTCGGACGCAGCGGACACGCATCGACGCGCATCATCTTCGGGGCGGCGGCGCTCTCGCGGGCGACAGAGGAGGAGGGGGAGCGCGCGCTCCAGATGCTGCTGGCGAGCGGCATCAACCACATCGACACGGCGGCGTCGTACGGGCGGTCTGAGCGGCGCGTCGGGGCGTGGATGCCGCGCCACCGCGACCGCTTCTTCCTCGCGACGAAGACCGGCGAGCGCACGTACGCCGGCGCGCAGGCGCAGTTCGAGAAGTCGCTCGAGCGGCTGCAGACGGACCGCGTCGACCTGCTGCAGCTCCACAACCTGGTCGACGAGACGGAGTGGGAGACGGCGATGGCGCCCGGCGGCGCGCTGCGGTTCGCGGCGGAGGCACGGGAGCGCGGGCTGGCGCGCCACGTCGGCGTCACCGGCCACGGCGTCAGCGTCGCCCGCATGCACCTGCGCAGCCTGGAGCGCTTCGACTTCGACTCGGTGCTGCTGCCCTACAACTACATGATGATGCAGGACGCCGCCTACGCCGCCGACTTCGAGGCGCTGGCGCGCGTCTGTGCCGAGCGCAACATCGCCATCCAGACGATCAAGTCGATGACGCTGGGGCCGTGGGGCGAGAAGGAGCACACGCACGTCACCTGGTACGAGCCGCTCTCGGAGCAGGCGGACATCGACCTGGCGGTGCACTGGGTGCTGGGGCGGCCGGGCGTCTTCCTCAACACCGCCGGCGACCTCTCGCTGCTGCCGAAGATCATCGATGCGGCGCAGCGCTTCGCCTCGCGCCCGGACGACGCGGCGATGCGGCGCCTGGTAGAGTCGCGCGGGATGGCGCCGCTCTTCGTGGCGTAGCGGCCAGTCCACCATGCGCGGTCGACGGTCGACAGGGGCGCGGAGCAACGCGGCGATGGCGCACGGACACGCTCGTCCGGGCCGCCCGGTGACACACGGCACCTCCTTCAGCGACATACGGCTGTCGCCTGACTGTTACGGCGGGCGCGACACTGGAGCATCGAGCAGGAACGGGCGCGCCGCTACGCTGGATCGGCGAGACGAGCCTGATGCACCGGGAGGCGGCCATGGCCGGACAGCTACCCATCGACCGCGCGCGGGCCGCGAAGGCAAAGGACCGCGCCGCCATCGGGCGCGACAGGGAGAAGTTCAGCGAGAAGGAAGCGCAGCTCCGCGAGAAGGCGCGCGCCTACGGCGACGAGACGCCCGGCGCGACCGGCGCCCGCGCCGAGCGCGCCGGCCGCGAGCGCCACTCCCACGAGGAGGAGCAGAATGCCGACGCTACCGGAACGGATCCGCAGCCTGGCTGAGGCCGACGCCGGCGAACTGCCACTGGTCAGCGTCTATCTTGACATGCGGCCCGAGGCCACCGGCGAGAAGCCCGAGGTGCGCGCGGGCGAGACGTTCGTCCGTGACCGGCTGCGCGAGTTGCGGCGCACCCTCGGCGTGCGCGGGCCGGACGTGGATTCATTTGAAGCGGACGCGGAGCGCATCATCGCGTTCGCGCACGAGGAGCGCGACGCCACGACGGAGGGGCTGGCGATCTTCGCCTGCCACGGCATCGGCCTGTTCGAGGTGGTGGAGGCGCAGACGCCGTTCGAGAACCAGGTGAGCATGGGCGCGGCGGCCGACCTCTACCAGCTCGCGCGGCTGGACGAGGACTACGAGACGGCGCTCGTCGCGCTCGTCGACACAAATACGGCGCGGCTCTTCGCCTATCGCCGCGGGCGACTGCTCGAGCGCGGCGGCCCGGACGACGACCCCGTGCATTACCGCAAGCGCCAGACCGGCGGCTGGTCGCAGGCGCGCTACCAGCGCCACATCGACGGCCACCGCAAGGAGTTCGCCGAAGAGATCGCGCGGGCGATCGGCCAGGCGGTGGAGCGCGAGCGCGCGTCGCACATCATCCTGGCCGGCAGCGACGTGGCGCTGCGCTGG
>DATMAH010000075.1:0-3631 GCA_035583735.1 Dehalococcoidia bacterium | reverse complement strand
GCGAAGTCGCGGGCGTTGGCGGCGGCGAGATCGCGCGAACGCGCGGCGGCGGCGATGGTCTCGGTGAAGCGCTGGCGGCGGGCTTCGGCCGACGTGGCGCCGTACTCGAGCAGGGGCTCGCTCGTGCGGGCGCGCTCGCCGCGGACGGCGGCATGCACCTGCAGGGGCGAGCGGGCGTCGTAGTCGTCGACGATGATGCTGCGGCCGTCGCAGACGACAGCGACATGGCGGCGCCGGGGCTGCTCTTCGAGGCTGACCTCGACGCGGGCGGCGCGGCCGTCGCTGAAGCTCATGGTGAGGGACAGCAGCGCCGGGGACGGGGAGACGGCGGAGACGCTGGCGGGCAGGCCATCGGCGATCGCCAGCACGCACTGGGCGTCGTAGATGCCGAGCTCGTCGAGGGATGCCCGTCCCGATGCGCCCGCGCGCAGCGAGCGGACGAAGCGCGGGGACCACATGGCGCGCGGGCCCGACGTCATGTTGCGGACGAATGCCCAGCGCTCGTCGGCGACGTGCGGCGCGTCGAACATGAGCATGCGGCCGCGGCGGCGGGCGATGTCGTCGAGGGCGAGCGCCTGCTGCGAGGAGAGCGCGACGGGGCCGCAGACGGCGACGTCGCAGCGGCGGACGAGCGCGCGCCGGATGAGGACGTGCAGGTCCGGCAGCGGCGGCACGATGGCGACGAGCGAGACGCCGGACGATGTGATGGCTTCGGCGACCGCGTCGGCCGAGCTGGCATCCACCGTCGTGACGGTCACGCCCTCAAGGGCGCGGAAGGCGCGGGCGACGGGCGCGATGTCGCCGGCGGCGCCGGCAACGAGCACGCTGATGGCGTCGTCTCCTGGGCTGTGGGCTGTGCGTGGTGCGGCCATCAGGCGGCGTCCTGGAGCTCCTGCGAGAGCACCATGCGGAGGCGGCGGATGGCGCGGTGGCGGAGCTGGGAGGCGCGCGACTCGGAGATGCCGAGGGCGTCGCCGATGCTCTTCAGCGATTGCGACTTCATGTAGTAGAGGCGGACGATGACGCGCTCGCGCTCGGGCAACTGCTCGACGGCGGCGGCGAGGCGCTGTCGCACCATGCCCTCCTCGGCGACGTAGTCGGGGTCGATGCTGGGGTCGTCGTCGGCCATCTCCCAGAGCTTCTCGGTGTTGCCGTTGGCGGCGGTCTCGGCGAGGGAGTCGAGCGAGACGACGCGGACGTTGCTGGTGCGGAGGGAGGCGATGAAGTCGCGGGGGTCGATGCCCATCTGTGCGGCGAGCTCGTCGCGGGTGGGGGCGCGGCCGAGTTTCACGTGAAGCGCGGCGGTGGCCTTTTCGAGGTCGCTGCCGAACTTCTGCAGCGACCGCGGGAGGGGGTGGGTGGCGCGGAGGGCGTCGAGGATGGAGCCGCGGATGCGGGGAAGCGCGTAGGTGGAGAACTTGGCGCCCTTATCGGGGTCGAAGGTGTAGTAGGCCTCGATGAGGCCCTGGACGCCGTAGGAGACCATGTCTTCGTACTGGAGGATGCCGCTGCTGGTGCTGCCGACGGCGATGCGGTTCACCGCGTGGCGGACGAGGGGCATGTAATCTTTGATGACTTTCGTGAGGTTGGCGTCGGAGAACTGGTCATCGTCACCGCCGGCGGTGGCCGGCGCCTGCGCGTTGGGGTCGGACGCCTCCACCCCGGACGGCTTGTGACGCTTCGCTGACGGCATGGGTCCTCCCACCCGGTGCACATCCGTACCGTTCGACCAGCAAGGCGCAGTATTGGAGACGGCCGAGCTTCCTCCCATGCGGTTTGACCCTGCCATGACGGTGGCGGTTACCCGTAAAAACGGCAGGTGGCGGCCGGCGGCGCGAGACGCCCTCGCCCGATCCCGCAGCGCGCCGATAGCAGCGGCGGATGCCAGCCCGTATAATCGGCCCGACATGGTCTTTGCGTCGCCCGCGCAGCGCGCTGATCCAGACGCCGCGGAGCGCCCCTTCGGCGCCGTCGACCTCCTATCCCTCGTCCTGCAGGCACTCCGTCCGTCGCTGGGCTTCGACGTGTCCGTCGCGGTGCTGGTGGAAGACGGGCGTCTGGTGGCGCCGATCTTCACGACGGGGGCGCTGCGGCCGGGCGTGATCGAGGGGATCCACGTACAGGCGGTGAGCGCGTTCGTGGAGCTGGCGGGCCCGGCGTACGCGACGATGCCCGGCGACGAGCCGGTGGTGGTGGCGCTGCCCGGCGCGGGCAAGGGGGAGGTGCCGGAGCCGGAGTCGTACGAGGACGCGCCGCTGGTGGTGTCCGGGGCGGTGACGGGGCTGCTGCGGGTGAGCTGCCCGTCGGGGCTGAGCGAGGGGCAGCGGAGCCAGTTCTTCACGATGGCGGCGGACGTCTCGCGCGCGATCGAGCGGCTGGAGGCGCAGCGCTCGCAGGCGCGGCTGGCGCAGGAGCGGCTGCTGCAGTCCGAGAAGATGTCGAGCGTCGGGCAGCTCGTCTCGGGCGTCGCGCACGAGCTGAACAATCCGCTGACCGGCATCATGGGCTTCGCGCAGTTGCTGCTGCTGAAGGACCTGGACGAGGGCGTGCGGCAGCAGGTCGAGACGATCTACGCGGAGGCCGAGCGGGCCTCGAAGATCGTGTCGAACCTGCTCTCGTTCGCGCGGCGGCGCAAGGCGCAGAAGGACCCATCGAACATCAACACGCTCATCGAGCGGGTGCTGGAGCTGCGCAACTACGACCTGCGCGTGCGGAACATCGACACGGAGCTGGACCTCGACCCGGACCTGCCGGAGACGATGGTCGACCCGAACCAGATGCAGCAGGTGTTCCTCAACATCATCCTCAACGCGGAGCAGGCGATGCGCTCCGGCGGCGACACGGGGACGCTGCGCATCCGCACGCGCGCGGACGGCGACACGATCCGCATCTCGTTCGCGGACACGGGGCCGGGGATGAGCGCGGAGACGCTGCGGCGCATCTTCGACCCGTTCTTCACGACGAAGGATGCCGGCGAGGGCACCGGCCTGGGGCTGACGATCAGCTACAACATCATCGAGGAGCACGGCGGGCGCGTCTGGGCGGAGAGCGACGGCAAACGCGGCACCACGTTCCACATCGAGCTGCCGGTGGTGGGGGCGGGTGCGGGACGGCGCGAGACGCGCGAGGCCCCCGAAGGCGCGTTGCCGCCGGCGCTGGCGGAGAAGCGCCGCATCCTGGTGGTGGACGATGAGGAGAGCATCCAGAAGCTGCTGACGGGCGTGCTGGAGATGGATGGCCACGAGGTGGCGATCGCGCGCAACGGGCAGGAGGCGCTGGACCGCGTGCAGGCGGAGGCGTTCGACCTAGTGATCACGGACATCAAGATGCCGGTGATGGGCGGCACGGACCTCTACAGGCGGCTCGCCGACGCCGGCAACCCGCTGGCGCGGCGCGTGATCTTCATCACGGGTGACACCGTCGCTCCGGACACGCGCAAGTTCCTGCAAGGCGTGGAGAACGCCGTGCTGTCGAAGCCGTTCCGGCTGCGGGACGTGCGTGAGGCGGTGGGGGCGGCGCTTCGTGCGTAGGCGGCGAGGATCGTCGGAGATCAGCGGGTGGGGCAGCGTCGCGCTGACGTCGCGTTACGGACTGCTTCGGCGGCCCGTCGGAGTTCGTGGCGGTCGATGTT
>DATMAH010000074.1:0-7017 GCA_035583735.1 Dehalococcoidia bacterium | reverse complement strand
TGCCAGGGTCGCCGCAGGCCCACGCCGCCGCGGCGATGCGGTGCAGCAGGTCGCGCGCGTTCACCTTCTCCAGCGTCTCGCCCGTCGTCACCGCCCGCAGCGCCCACTCCCGGCCGGCCACCGCCGCCTCCATGAACTCGTTCGTCACGCGGACGGAGTTGTTGGCGTTCTGGAACTGGATGGAGGACCAGGCGTCGCCGTTCAGCGACATGTCCCAGCCCGCCTCGCCCAGCGCGTAGGCCTTCTTCTCCTCGTTCACCTTGCAGTCGATGAACTCCTCGACGTCCGGGTGGTCGACGTTCAGGACGACCATCTTCGCCGCGCGCCGGGTCTTGCCACCGGATTTGATCGAGCCGGCGATCGAGTCGGCGCCGCGCATGAAGCTGATGGGCCCCGACGCCTGCCCGCCGGCCGAGAGGATCTCCTTGCTGGAGCGGATCGGCGAGAGGTTGATGCCGGAGCCGGAGCCGCCCTTGAAGATCATGCCCTCCGTCTTGCACCACTCCAGGATCGACTCCATCGTGTCCTCGACGGAGAGGATGAAGCAGGCCGAGCACTGCGGCTTCTTCTCGACGCCGACGTTGAACCAGACGGGGCTGTTGAAGGCCATCATCTGGTTCACCAGCAGGTGCTTCAGCTCGTCGTGGAAGGTCTCCGCCTCCTCCGGCGTGTTGAAGTAGTTGTCCTTCACGCCCCAGTCCGTGATCGTCCGCGCGACGCGGTTGATCATCTGCCGCACGCTCTTCTCGCGCCGGTCGCTGCCGAGCGGGCCGCGGAAGTACTTGGAGACGACGACGTTGGTGGCGGTCTGCGACCACGACGCCGGGATCTCGACGTCCTTCTGCTCGAAGAAGGAGTTGCCCGACTCGTCGGCGATGACGGCGGTGCGCAGCTCCCACTGCAGCTCGTCGTAGGGGTCCACCCCCGGGCGCGTGAAGTAGCGCTCGACGACGTGCGCCGTGCGGTTCAGCTCTCTGCGGACTTCTGGTTCGGCCTGGAGAACCATGTCGGGGCGAATCCTTTCAGATGAATTCCTGCCTGCGGATGTCTCGCGGGCCGGCGCGCCTGGCCATCAACGCGCCGCGTCCGTGATGTCGATGTCCGTCGCGCAGCGTATCCCGCTTTCCTCTCCGGATGCGGCCCGCGCGCTCTGTTGACCTCGCTTATCTCTCCCGTTCCCGAAGCGCCTAACCCACGCTCCCTGCGATACATGACTCGGCGCCGCCCGCGCTCACCGGCGCGGTGCGACGCCGCTTCCCCGCTGCCTCAGTTGACGGCCGCCAGCGCCTCCCGCTGGTACGCCTTCCACCGCCGCGCCAGGTCGCCCGCGATGACGTGCGGCTTCAGCACGGCGAGACCGACCGGCGAGCGCCCCGAGAGCAGCATCGATAGCAGCTTCTCGAACTGCTCCTCATCCATGCCGGCCAATCGGTGGTCGGTCAGCAACGCGATGCCATCCTCGATCGCGCGCCGGTCGCCCGAATCGCTCAGCAAGGCGAGACGCCGCCGGTAGTCGGCCACCACTTCATCCATGAAGCCATCGATCGTCGGCATCCCTGCCTCCACGCCCGCCCTTCAGCGGACGATGCTGCTCATTTCCTGTCGCGCGGCGGATTTGGATCATTGCCGGGAGGCACCGTGTCCGAGTCCCGGATCTGACCACGCCGATCGTGAATTACTACTTCGCCACCGCCAGTCTTCCCAACGATTTCGCGCGCGCGATCTATCGCTTCCTGCTGGGTGCCTTCGATTGCACTCGCACGTCTGGAACCAGGCGCCACCACGCGCCACCGACCGTCATCGCTCGGCGTGACATGTCGTTCGTTGCGCTTAGCCATCATGTACCCCCTTTGCGATAGCACCTTCTTCCGCCGCCGGCTCCGGCTCGGACCACTCCGTCTCCGCCGACGGCTCCGCGTAGCCCGCGGCCAGGTGCTCCGGCACGCGCTCCAGGATGCGCAGCCGGTACACGGTCACGCGCTGCTCGCCCGGGCCGCTGAGCTTGAACGTCAGGTGGCGGTCGCTGATGCGCAGGCGCGTGCCTTCGTCCAGCACGAGCGACAGCTCGCCGCGCTCCCGCTCGAGCATGTGCATCTCCCACGCGGGCCACATCGTGACCTCGGCGCGGTCGTAGTCCACTTCGCACGGCCCGCTCGCGATGAACTCGCCGCTTGCGTTCGTCAGCTTCCCTTCGCTCCGCACCCTGATCGCACTCCTTGCGCCGGCGCCGCCTCCCGCGTCGCCATTCCCTGCCCGTCCGCTACGTCCTGCGTGTCGCTCGCTCTGGTCCGCTGTCGGTGTCGTCCGCGGCGCGCCGCTTCCCCTGGCCCCGCGGTGCAGACTCCTCCGCGATGGGGGTGGGAGTCTGCACCGGCCGCACCGGGCGGCGAGTACGGGTTCTGGGTTGCGGTGCGGCCGGGTGCAGCCGTGTAGAGGGGATGAACTCCGGGTCCTTGAACGAGAGTTGCGCCGCCGTCGGCAGGGCGCCGGACTGCAGCGCCTCCATCTCCTGGCGCAACGCCTCGAGGTCGGCGAACTGGCGGTAGACGCTGGCGAACCGCACGTAGGCGATGGGGTCGAGCGCGACGAGGCGCTCCATCACCATCTCGCCGATCGTGGAGGACGGCGCCTCGGCGACGTTCAGCTCGTACAGCCGCTTCTCGATGTCCGCGGCGATGCCCTCGATGGCGCCGGCGGCGAGCGGGCGCTTCTCGCAGGCCTTGCGCAGCCCGGCCAGCAGCTTTTCGGCGGAGAACTCCTCGCGCCGGCCGTCCTTCTTGACGACGAAGAGCGTCGCCGACTGCACGCGCTCGTACGTGGTGAAGCGCTGGGCACAGTCCGGGTTGAGGCACTCGCGGCGCCGGCGGATCGAGTCCTCGCCCTCTCGGGAGTCGATCACCTTCGAGTCACGCCAGTGGCAGAACGGGCAGCGCATATGCTCCGGCCGCCCCAGGTTCTCGATCATCTGCTCAAGCCTGAGAGCAGATCGTCCCTTCCTGAGGCGCAAGGCCAAAGGTATCACCACATGTAGTGCTTGTCAACGACTTCGTGCCCCATCTTGCCCTATATCTTGTGTCACCGGTGTAGTCGGGAGAGGCGAGCCGGCTTCCGTGGGCTCCGACCGACGGTGCTGCTGCAGTGCTCGTCGGCGAACACGGCCGTCCGCTGTGCGCGCTCGGCCTCGTCGCGCCCGAGACGCCGAACTGCACCCCCAACCGCAATCTCTAGCAGGGTCGCGTCAGCCGCTCGGGCACACCACCCCCGTCGCCATTTGCGTTATGTCCAAGCGCACCCCGGCGGCAGTGGCTGAGGCGTGGGGCCGTCCGAAAGTGCCCCCGCTCCCGTCTAACACCCCAGCCGGAGACCAGCAGCAAGAAGCGCCGCATCAAGGATCGCCGCACCGACGGCGGCGGCCGCGCATGGGACGGGCGGTGGCGGCATTTGCCGCGGCTACCGGCGCAGTTCGAGGACGCCGTCGCCGGCGGACGTCATCTCGCCGGTCACGCCGGCGCCGTTGACCGTGACGCGGTAGGGCTGCTCTGACATCACGCGGAGGGCGCCCATCGCTCCGGCCACGTCGACGGCGATGCTGCGCGCGGCGCCGTCGACCTCGATGCGGCCGTACGGCAGCGCCTCGCACTCCACGGCGACGGACGGCGTCTCCAGCCAGACGGGCGCCTCGTCCGCCGATGGGTTCGCCACCACCCACGCGCCCGCATCGTCGTCGGCGACCAGCCAGCACGGGGCGCCGCCCGCCAGCAGCTTCGTCCGGCCCAGCTCCACGATGCCGTCGCGGCTCTGCACCCACTGCGGGCCGCTGCCGTCGCTGGCGCCGGCGCGCGACATTGGCGCCACGAACGGGACGCCGTCGTAGCGCCGCTCGAGCAGGTCCATGTCCCAGAGGCTGTACCGCAGGGCGATGCTGCCGCCGCCGGACGAATACGCGATCTCGCGCGCCAGGTCGTCGCCGGTGGTGTCGGCGACCGACGCGGCGGCGACGTGCCGCCGGAACGCCGCGAGATCGCCGAACTCCTCGCGCGTGCCCACTTCGAGGATGACGGCGTTGCGCACGTTGCCCCGGTAGAACGGCCCCGCCAGCGACCGGTACTCCCAGAACTGCTTCGCCGGCCCGCGGTAGTTGTAGATGTCGAGCGCGAGGTGCCCGTCGCCGAGCTTCAATTCGATGGGCGCGCCGGAGCCCATGTCGGTCGGCTCGAGCGGGATGATGGCGGCGTACACCGCGCCGGCGCCGAGGACGACGGGCTCGCCCGGCGGGACCGCGCGCGGGGACGCCGTCACGCGCTCTTCGCCTGCCCAGACCTCCGCGTCCGCCGCGAGCCCCAGCACGTTCACGGACAGCTTGTAGCTGCGGACGCGCCGCATGCGTGGCATCAGGCCGTACGCCAGGATGGCGCGGCCGCGGTGCTGCGCGCCGACGAACTGCCCCTCGTCCCACCAGTCCTCCGCCGTGCGGTCGGAGGCGTGCGTGTGCGCGCCGACGCCGGCATCGTCCGCGACGTAGCGCGCGAAGAGGACGCCGAAGCCCGGCTCCTCGTCCCGGCGGAAGTGGAGCAGCGTCGAGTTGAACGCGGGCCACGGCTCCGGCGCGTCGCCGACGGTGTAGTGGCGCGACGCCGTGCCGAGCGCGTAGTCGGCCGTCATATACGTGGCGATGTCGAGCCCGCGCTCGGCGTCCGTGGTCTCGACAACTTCGAACGGGTAGCGCTTCTCGCGCAGCCACCGCTCCGCGTACGGCGGCACGAAGAGGTGGTCGCGCGCCGCGCTCCCGTGGCCCTCCTCGCGTGAGCGCGGCGCATACGGGGGCACCTGGCGCAGCCGCTCGTCGCCGAGCAGGCGCCAGAGGAAGAGCTTCAGATACCCGGGCGCGCCCGTCCACCCATCGAAGTACGAACGCGAGTGCGGCCCGGCGATCTGCGCGAGCCCCGGATGATAGTGCGCGGCCACGTGCGACCAGAGACGCTCCGCGGCGAGCCGCGCCTTCGCCGCGATGCGCGGCTCGCGCGTCGTCGCGGCAAGCTCCGCCATGCGCGCGATGTCGACGCCGAGATACGTCGGGCTGTTGAACTCGTGCGGGGCGCCGGAGGCATTGGTGAACGCGAACCACTCGTCGAGGCGGCGCCCTCCGCGCACGACGAACGCCGGGTCGCCTGTGGCCTCACCACCGAGGACGCTGTTGGAGATGTCACTGAGCGCGATGTTCGTGTAGCCCGGGTGGACGTCCAGCGCGTCGACCTCGCCCAGGCCGAGGCGGATGGCCTCCAGCATCTCCTCCAGCAGGTCCGGCGGAAGCGCCGCGCGGTGGCGATGCGCGATGGCGTTGAGTCCGTCGAGCATGAACTCGACGCCGTTGAGGTCCGTGACGCCCTCGTCCTCGGCCATCCAGCGGAAGTTGCCGTAGTGCGCGTCGCCGGGCCGGCGCTCCTGCAGCGCCAGCACCGCCCGTATGGCGCGGGCCGCGCGTTCGAGGCCAGCATCACCGTCTTCGAGCACGCTGCTGGCGTACGCGAGCGTTCCCCGCGGGTCGTGGAGGTCCGGGTGCTGCGCGTGCCGCACCATGCCGCGCTCGTCGTCCCAGGCCGCCTCGAGGCGGCGCGTCTGGTCGTCGCGGATCTGGCGGGCGCGCTGCGCCGAAGAGGTCACACGCCCGGCGGCGTCGGGTTCGGCCATGGTCAGGACGCCCCATCCGCGTCGCCGCCTGGCACCACGCACGACGTGAACGTGAACGCGAACAGCGCCACGCCATCGGACGTGGTGGTGAGCGCAAGCTCGTGGCGGTCGATCTCGCGGTTACGGACGAGCCGGTACATGCGCGGCCGGTCGACGCTGACCGTCGCGGCGCCGTCCGCGACGACGACGTCCTCGCCGGCGTCCTCTGCCGCGAGGGGCCGTCCGTCCTGCTCGACGCGGATCGTCGCGGCGCCTCCGAACGCCGGTGGGTGCATCACCAGGTTCACATCCTTCGCCATGTACGGCACCACGATGCGGCTCTCGCCTGACGCGCCGGCGGGCCGCGCGGCGTACTCGCCGGAGACGAGCCAGTCGCCGTGCAGGTACGCGAAGCCGTCCATGTGCTTGCCGGGATCGCGGTAGGTGGCCGGACGGTCAGGCACCAGGTTGGTGTTCGCGTAGGCGCCGCGCTGCCAGCCCAGGTATAGCTCCGGCGTCACGCGGTAGCAGACGGCGCCGGGCGCGTCCTCTTCGCGCACGGGGTCCATCAGCCCGGGCAGCAGGACCTCCGGGAACGACTCGCGCAGCAGCGCCTGCAGCGCCTCCTCCGTCTCCCGGTAGGCGCCCTCGCCGTGGTGGTAGCCCCGGATGTAGCCGTTACCGTCGATGAGGTACTTCGCCGGCCAGTACCGGTTCGCGTACGCCTGCCAGATCGCGTAGTCGTTATCCAGCACGACGGGATACTTGATGCCGTGCTCGATCACGGCGCGCTGCACGTTGCCGGCGTCGCGGGCGAACGAGAACTCCGGCGCGTGCACGCCGACGATCGTCAGGCCCAGCTCGCCGTAGCGCCGGTGCCACTCGTTGAGATAGGGCAGCGTGCGGATGCAGTTGACGCACGTGTAGTCCCAGAAGTCGATGAGGACGGGCTTGCCGCGCAGGTCCGCCATGCGCAGCGGGCCGCCCTGCAGCCACGTGACGCCAGCCGGAAACTCCGGCGCATGGACCGGCCCCTGATCCTGCTCCATGTCATGCCTCCGCTGGTGATTCTATCGGGAGGGGGCGATCGACGGCGCGTTGATCGCGATGCGCCGCGCCCCGTATCTTGGGGCGGGCGTCGCAGGTCACGCGCCCGCCGGCGGGGGAGCCGGAGTCGACTCTTGCTGAAGTACGCGGTGGCCGGGCTGCTCCTGGCGGTGGTTGTGGGCCTGGGCGGGGTCGCGCTGATCTCACGGATCAACGAGCCGCACGCCGAGGCAGGGCCTGCCCCGCTCGTGACCGTGACGGTCGACGAGAGCGGCGTCTCCCCGGCGGCCGTCCGCATCGACC
>DATMAH010000073.1:0-2811 GCA_035583735.1 Dehalococcoidia bacterium | reverse complement strand
CCGTCTTCCCGTACGACCACGTCGGCCCCATCGATGCCGGCGGCGATGCGCAGGCGCACGCGGCCCACTGCCACGTCACGCCCGGCTCGTGCGCCGACGCCCCGGTCTCAGCCGGCCCGGGCCAGTTCGTCTTCAGCGACGCGCTGCTCGTCGTGCCGGCGCTCGCGCTCGTCGCCATCGTCGTCGCATCGGCGACGCTCGTCGGCCGCGTCCCGCGCCCGGCCCCCCGGCCGCCCCTGGCAGTCGTCGCCGGCTGACCTTCCATCAACACTGTTCCAGAATCGGAGGTACAGATGGGTTCGCCCAGGCGATTCCTGCTGCTCGGCGCCGCCGCTCTCGCTGTCGCGTTCTTCGCCGCCGCCTGCGACGACGACGCGGAGAGCAACGACAACGCATCACAGGGCAGCGTCGATACGGTCAACGCGCAGGTCCAGGAGCTGCACGGCGACGTGCAGCGTGTCGAGATGATGCACGCGCTGCTCGCGCTCTCGACGCTCGGCCTGCACGACATGGACGAGGCTCTCAACGGCGGCGGCGCCATCGAGAGCAGCTTCATCCCGAACACGCGCGCGGCATGGCGCATCCTCGCGCTCACGGACTGGCACGACGACGTGCGCGCCGACGCGGAGGCCGTGCGTGACGACGCGGCCGCGCTACTGGAGGCGCTCCAGGCCGATGACCTCGAAGCGGCGAAGGAGCACGCAAGCGCGCTGCACGACAGCGAGCATGACTTCAGCGGCGCCGTCTGGGAGATGCTCGAGACGGAAGCCGGCGTCGAGGAGCCCGGCGGCAGCCACGGCGACGATAGCGGCAGCCTGGCCGCCGGCGTCACGCCGAACACGCCCGCTGCGGACGGCACGCCGCCCGGCGGCCACGCCGGCGGCGACGATACGCCGTCGGCGGACGGCCTCGGCGGCGACGACCACGGCGAGTGAACCACCGCGCTAGCATGAGAGGTCTGCCATGACCAGTTCAGTGCGCATCGCCCTGCTGCCGGCCGCCGTCGCCCTCCTTGCGGTGATGCTGGCGGCGCCCGGTTCCGCCTCGGCTCACGCGCGATACGAATCCTCGTTCCCGGGTAAGGGGGAGGTGCTCGCCACCTCCCCCGACCGGGTCGAGATCACGTTCTCGCAGGAGATCCAGCGCGTCTCCGGCGCCTACGACATCACCGTCAACAAGGACCGCGGCCCATCGGTGACCGCCGGCCCGCCCGTGGTCAGCGATGACGACCGGCGCATCATGAGCGTGCCGTTGCAGCCGGACCTCGCCCCCGGACGCTACGTCGTCAACTGGCGCAACGTGTCGGACGAGGACGGCGACGAGGCCGTCGGCGCCTTCTCCTTCTACGTCCAGACGCCGCCGAATGAGATCGACCTGCGTAACGACGAAGACCTTGCCCTCATCGGCGGGGAAGACGGCGGCGCGTCCACGCCGCCGGACGCAGCGACGGAAACGCCGGACGAGACGCCGCCCGGCGATGGTTCGCCGACAGCGGCCGCGACGCCCGCGGTCACCGCCGCCGCGACCGGCGTCGCGGACGATGCGGACGATGCGGACGATGCGGACGATGACAGCGACGATAGCGGACTCGTGATCGTCATCGCGACCGTGGTCGTCGTCGGCGTCGTCGCGGCTGCGGGTGCGTTCTTCTTCGTACAGCGCAGGGGTGGGTGAGATGACGGACGTGGGGTGGCGCGGATCCCTCATGCGCATGCGCTCGCTCTACGCGCTCGCCGCGGCCGTCGCGGCGCTCGCGCTGTTCGCCCCGTTCGCGACCAGGACGGCCGAGGCGCACGCCGTGCTGGTCAGCAGCAACCCCGAGAACGGCGCCCAGGAGCAGCGCCCGCCCTTCCGCATCGTCCTCAATTTCAGCGAGCCCGTCGAGCCGCGCCTTACAGACATCACCGTCACTGACAAGGACGGCGGGGAGGTCGACAACGGCGACGTCGAGGTCGACCCCGCCGACGCTCGCATCGCCTCCGTCGGCGTCCCCACGCTCGACCCGGGGCTCTACACCGTCACGTTCAGCAACGTCTCGACGGTCGACGGCCATCCGTGGAACGGCGTCTTCCAGTTCATCATCCTCAACCCCGACGGCAGCGTGCCGGAGGGCGCCGAATTCGACCCGGACGCCGTCGGCTCTTCCGGCACGGGCGCTCTGCCCGAGAACATCGACGCCGCGCTCAAGTGGATCTCGATGCTCGCGCTCGCGACGGCCGCGGGCGCCGCGTTCTTCGTCTTCGCCGTCCTGCGCCCGGCCGCGTCCTTCCTGGAACGCCGCGACTACGACGAGGCCGCCGCAGCCGGCGAACGCTGGGTCGTGAACGCCACACACGTCCTGCTGCCCGTGTCGTTCATCGCCGGCTCGCTGCTGCTCCTCGTCAGCGTCAACCGATTCGAGACGCCGGTCGGGCTGTGGGAATACGTGACGGACGTGCAGGTCGGCCGCTACCGTGGCATCCAGCTCGCGCTCGTCGCCGTCGCCCTGGCCGGCGCCGACCTGCCGTTCCTCGCCTCCGCCCCGCGCGTGAAGCAGGCCGGACTGCTGTTGCTGCTCGCCGCCAGCGCGGGGGCGCTGCTCATGTTCTCGCTGGTGAGCCACAGCGCGGTCGGCGGCGGGCGATACTGGGCGACGCTGTCCGACTACCTGCACCTGCTCGCCTCCTCGGCGTGGCTGGGCGCGCTCGCGATGCTCATCCCGCTCATGCTCTGGCTGCGGCGGCACTTCGAAGACGACGCCAGGCGCTATCTCTACCTCGCGAACGTGTTCGACCGGTTCTCGATCGTCGCCACGATCTCGGTTGTCACCAT
>DATMAH010000072.1:0-2622 GCA_035583735.1 Dehalococcoidia bacterium | reverse complement strand
CGCGTGGACGGCCCCGCTATTCGGAGACGCTCTCCGTCGCGCCGCGGATGCGGGCGCGGAGCGCACGCAACCGTTCGTCCGGCATGGCGTCGCGGATCTCGGCGCCGACGCGCTCGTTGTAGGGCACGTACGTGAAGGGGTCGCCGCCACGGCGCACCAGCTTGGCGTGCACCGCTTCGTCGAGCACTTCCGTCATCGTCTCTTCGCTGACGCGCACGAGGTGGCGCATCACCTCGTACCGCAGCGGCTGCTCGGCCGCGGCGACGAGGTCGGCGATGCGGCGCGCCGCCGCCGAGAGCGTCAGCAGTTGCCGTGCGTCCGGGCCGTCGTCATCGCTGGCCATCGTGCGTGTACTGTAGCGCGGCTAACGGGTGGCCATGCCATCCCGTACCATGCCGCGAATGAGCAGGAACGGCACCGGCCCGGTCTTCGGCGTGCTCGTCGCCGCCGGCCGCAGCGAGCGGATGGACGGCATCGACAAGGTGTTCGTGCCCGTCATGGGTCGGCCGCTCGTCGTCTGGCCGCTGACGGCGTTCAAGAAGTGCGACGAGGTGGAAGCGGTCATCGTCGTCGCCTCCGACGTCGGGCGCATGCGCGCGCTGGTGCGCGACTGGCGCTTCGACAAGGTGGTCGACGTGGTGCAGGGCGGCGAGACCCGGCAGGACTCCGTGCGGGCCGGCCTCGACGCGGCGCGCGACGCCGGCATCGTCGTGGTGCACGACGCCGCGCGCCCGCTCGTCACGCCGGAGATGATCGCGGAGGGCGTGGCGCTGGCGCGGGAGTCGGGCGCCGCCGTCTGCGCCGTGCCCGCGACGGATACGGTGAAGGAAGTGGCCGGCGACCCGCCGGTGGTGCGGGCGACGCCCGACCGCGCGGGCCTCTGGCTGGCGCAGACGCCGCAGGCCTTCGACCGCGCCCTGCTGCTCGACGCCCACCAGCGCGCGACTCTCGCGGCCACAGACGACGCCGCGCTCGTCGAGGCGGCGGGCCACGCCGTGCGCGTGTATCGAGGGGCGAGCTGGAACATCAAGGTGACGACGCGGGACGACGTCGTCATCGCCGAAGCCCTGCTGCGGGAGCGGTTCTCGACGCCAGCGTGAGACGCGCGACAGCTAACCGGTGGGCGGCGGCGCATCCGCGGGAGGCGGCGCATCCGCGGGCGGCTCGGGCGTCGGCGTCGCCGCCGGCGCCGGGATGATCAGCACGTCGCCGACCTGCAGGCCGCGCGGGTCGATGCCCGGGTTGGCCGCCAGCAGCTCCTCGACCGTGATGCCGAAGCGCTCCGCGATGGTGACGGGGATGTCGCCGGACTGCACGGTGTACGTCTGCCCGAGGGAGCTTGGCGTTGTGACGGGCTCGGGCTCCGTCGTCGGCGTGGGCTGTTCGGGTTCCTCCGTGGGCTCGGCCGCGGGCGTTGGCTGCGGCTCGCCGCCCTGCGGCACCGCCAGCACCTGCCCCACCGAGAGCGACGACGAGTCGACGCCCGGGTTCGCGGCCATGAGATCCTCGAGCGTCACGCCCAGAAGGCTGGCGATCGACGAAAGCGTGTCGCCCGACTTCACCGTGTAGGTGGCGCCGCCGGGTATCACGGCGCTGCTGCCCAGGATGCGCACCTCGGGGAGTTGTGCCGGGAGCGTCGCCGTCGGGATGGCCTCCAGGTCCGGCTCGTCGCCGCTGTCGTCCTCTCCGCCGAAGCAGGCAGCGCCGAGCAGCGCCACCGCGCAGGTCGATGCGGCAATCAGCAGCCAGCGGTGGCGGGTCAAGCGCAAGCCTCCGGTCCCCAGGGGATCCCGCCGATCGTATCCAACGCATCCCAGGCGGGCAATCGGCGCCCGTCAGCCCGAGGCGCTGGACGGCGCGAGCGAGTCGAGCACGGCCAGCGCGAGCGTCGCGGCTTCGCCGAGCGACTCGGGCAGGATGCGGCTCATGTTGTCCAGCGGTGTGTGGATGAGGTCGTCCGCGCGGTAGAGCATCAGCACGGGGACGCCGGCGCGCTGGAAGCTCAGGTGGTCGCTGCCGAGGCCGTTCGTGAGCTGCGAGCGGCTCGTCTCGATGCCGAGCCCCTCCGCCACGACGCGCGCCTGCTCCGTCGTGTCGGCGGGGCCGATGAGCTGGAGCGGCCCGGCGACGCCGACGACGTCGAGGTTCACCATCAGCCGGATCGCGTTCAGCTCCGCGTCCGGCAGTGCATCGACGTACGCCTGGCTGCCGAACAGTCCCCACTCCTCCGCGCCGAAGAGCACGAAGCAGCGGCCCTGCTGCTCCCCCCGCGCCGCCGACACCCGCGCGACCTCCAGCACCGCCGCCGTCCCCGACGCGTTGTCGTCGGCGCCACCGGTGGTAAACACGCTGTCGTAGTGGCCGCCGACCACGACGCTGCACGCGGACGTGTCCGCCGACTTCGCGATGATGTTGTACCCGGTCGCGCTCTCCTCACCCGTGACGATCGCGACCGTGACCCCGTCGTCCGCCGCCGTCCGCAGCGCCGGCCCGTCGGCGGAGGCGACGCCAACGACCGGTATCGATGCCGGCGTGTCGAGCGCGATGACCAGCGGGCCCTCCTCGTTGTTCACCACGATCAGAGCGCCTGCCCCGGCCTCGAGAGCGTTCTGCGCCTTCTCG
>DATMAH010000071.1:0-10732 GCA_035583735.1 Dehalococcoidia bacterium | reverse complement strand
CCTCGCCGCCAGCGGCGAGCCGCGCGCGATCACCGTCGTCATCGACGGGCGTCCGTTGCGCGGACTCCCCGAAGGGACGCACGACGGCGTGGAGGTGCTCTACGCGGCGCGCGCCGCCGCGAACGCCGCCGACGACCGCATCGTCGAGTACGTGCACGCCCACGCCGATCCCTCGTTGCTCGAAGTCGTGACGTCGGACCGCGCGCTCGTGGACCGCGTGCGCATCCACGGCGCCACCGTCACCGGCCCACGGGAGCTGCTCGCGAAGCTGGACGCGCTGGACGGTGCTTCGCTCTCCAACTCTAACCTCCAACCTCCAGCAACTCGCTACCGGTAGCCCTCCACCACGGGCACGCGCGGCAGCGACCACCATAGCGCCTCGCACGCCGCGCGCAGGCCATCGTCGAACTTCACGTCGACCGCCGCGAGCGACGCGTCGAGCTGCTCCGGCCGGCTCGCGCCGACGATGGCCGACGTCACGCCGGGCTGCGCCATCACCCACGCCACCGCGACGGACGCCATCGCCACGCCGCGCGATTCGCAGGCGCCGCGCAACTCCTCCACCGCATCGAACATCGCGTCCTGCCAGTAGCGCTGCTGGTAGCGGCGCGCCGCCGTCCCCAGCGTGAATCGGGTGCCTTCGGGCGGGTCATCGCCCTTGCGGTACTTGCCGGAGAGGAAGCCGCCGGCCATCGGGTTGTAGACGATGACGCCGAGGCCCTCGTTGCGGCAGAGTGGCAGCAGCTCCGTCTCGATCTCGCGGAACAGCAGGTTGTAGCGCGGCTGCAGCGAGTCGTAGCGGGCGATGCCCAGCCGGTCGCTCGCCGCCAGCGCCTCGGCGAGCCGCCACGCCGGGTAGTTCGAGCAGCCGACGTAGCGCACCTTTCCCCAGCGCACGAGATCGTCGAGCGCGCGCAGCGTCTCCTCGACCGGCGTGCGCGGGTCGAACGCGTGCACCTGGTACAGGTCGATGACGTCGGTCTGGAGGCGGCGCAGGCTCTCGTCGACGGCGCGATGGATGTGGTAGCGCGACAGCCCGATGTCGTTCGGCCCCGGCCCCATCTGCCCGGCGCACTTCGTCGCCAGGACGATGCTGCTGCGGTTGCCGCGCTCCTTCATCCAGCGGCCGATGATCTCTTCCGTCCGCCCCACCGTCTCGAGCGTCCCGCCAAGCGGGTACACGTCGGCGGTGTCGATGAAGTCGATGCCGCCATCGAACGCGCGGTCCAGGATGGCGAACGATGTCGCTTCGTCGCACTGCATCCCGAACGTCATCGTCCCCAGGCAGAGCGGCGGCACCCGCAGCCCCGTCCGGCCAAGTTGTCGCGTGTCCATGGTCCTCTCCCTCCGGTGATAGCAGGACAGGGTGGCACGATCTGGTCCGCATGCGGAACCCGTGGCGCGACCGCCCGCGCTACCGTGAGCCGTTCGGCGTGACAGGCGCAAGGCGGCCGACATGCGGCGCCCGCACGCCGGTGGCGGTTCGGCGATGCCGGGGCTAGCGCGCCTCATGCTCCCTGCGGCGGGCCCTCGCACGGCACATCGTCGTCGAACTCGTCGCGCGGCTGGGTCAGCTTGCAGACAGAGCAGGTACGGCCGAGGGCGAAGTAGATCCACGCATGCTTCCGCACAGTCGGCCTGCCGGATTCAATCGATCGAAGCAACGTCGTCCTTCGTAGGCGTTTCTACCGATTCGGCGCCCGAAGGACGGAGAGTGGGAGTCACGCGGTCTCAGGTACCGGCAAGTGTACACTCCGCCGATGGAGGAGCGCCCGGCTTCGCAGCGCGCCGAGCCGGGCGTTCACACGTAGACGATGAGCCGCTGCACGCCGCGGAACGACGGGATGTTCTTCCACTCCACCGGCTCGTCGCCAAGACGCATCGACGGGAAGCGCCGCACCAGCGTGCCGATGGCGATCTGCGCCTCCAGCCGCGCCAGCGGGGCGCCCAGGCAGTAGTGGACGCCGCCGCCGAACGAGTGGTGGTGCGTGTCCTCGCGGGTGATGTCGAACCGGTGCGGCTCGGGGTACACGGCCGGATCGTGGTTCGCGGCGGAGAGCTGCGGGTTCAGCGACTCGCCCTTCGCGACGGGGCAGCCGGCGACCTCCATGTCCTGCAGCGGGATGCGCCCCGTCTGCGTCACCGGAGAGTCGTAGCGCAGCATCTCTTCGACGGCGTTCTTGATCAGCGACGGGTCCGCCTGCAGCTTCCGCAGCTCCTCGGGGTTGCGCAGCAGCGCCAGCACGCCGTTGCCGATGAGGTCGGTCGTCGTCACGTTGCCCGCGGCCAGCAGCAGCGCGCACATCGTCACGATCTCCTGGTCCGTCAGGCGCTGCCCCTCCTCCTCCACCTGCACGAGCGACGTGATGAGGTCGTTCCGGGGCCGCTCGCGGCGCTCCGTCACCGCGCGCAGCAGGTACTGCGCCATCGCCTCGCCCGAGGCCTGCATGCGCGCCTTTTCCTCCTCCGAGATCAGCGGGTTGAAGCCCAGCACGCCATCGTCCGACCAGCGCTTGAAGTCGTCGCGGTCCTCCGGGTCCACGCCCAGCATCTCGGCGATGACGATCGTCGGCAGGGGCGCCGAGAACGACGACACGAGGTCGAACGACGGCTGCCCCTCGACGGCGTCGAGCAGCGAGTCGACGATCTGCTGGATGCGGGGCGCCATCGCCTCGACCGCCTTCGCGGAGAACGCCTTGCTGACGAGGCCGCGCAGCCGCGTGTGGTACGGCGGGTCGGAGAACAGCATGCTGCGCGCCGATTCCTCCGCCTGCCCGCGCATGAACATCTCCTCGAAGGTGCCCGGGCTCGCGTTGAAGGGGTCGACCGACAGCGACCGGTCGTGGACGACCGCCTTGACATCGTCGTGGCGCGTGAGGACGTAGCGGTGGAGGATCTCGTCCTTGTGAATGGGCTCGCGCTCCCGCAGCTCGTCGAGCACGGGGTACGGGTCCTCGCGGAAGCGCTCGTCGAGCGTCGTGAGCTGCACACCCGTCGGCACCGGCGCCTCATCCGCCTGCGCGACAGGCTCCGTTCGCGTCGAGTCCACCATCTGCGCCTCCAGTCTGCCGGGGAAGTGTAGCGCGCGGCGCGGCCGCGCAGTGCAAAGTGCAAAGGGGAGACGGCGAGAATTCTTGCCCTTTGCCTTGCCCTTTGCCCTTTGCCCTTTGCCCCGCCCAGGTCCGTCCCGCCGCACACGACGCCGGGCAGGTCCGGCAGCCAAGCATGGACGGACGTGCCGTATCGGACAACGCCAGCGCTGTGTCACGCAACCCGTACGGCCGGCCGCTGTCTCCGATCTCTCACTTCTGACCTGCGACGACCGACGCTACACCAGCGTCTCGTCGTACTCGATCTTGCCGTTCGCGATGAGGTCGCGGAACCAGTAGCCGCTGTCCTTGATCGTCCGCTGCTGCGTCTCGAAGTCCGTGTAGACGATGCCGAAGCGCTGGCTGAAGCCCATCGCCCACTCGAAGTTGTCCAGCAGCGTCCAGGCGTAGTAGCCGCGCACGTCGCACCCCTCGTCGACCGCGCGCGCCATCTGGCCGACGTAGCCGTGGTAGAAGTCGATGCGCTCCTGGTCGTGCACGCGGCCGTCGGCCCCGGGCGCCGTGGGGTACGAGCAGCCGTTCTCGGTCACGTAGATCGGCGGGTGGGCGTAGTCGCGGTCGACGCGCTTGATCATCTGGTAGAGCGCCGCCGGCCACACCTCCCAGTTGAACGCCGTGCGCGGCCCGTCCCCCGGCACCGGCGCGTAGCCCACGTTCTTCGTGTCGTCCGTCGCGCGGACGATGGTGCGCTGGTACAGGTTGATGCCGATGAAGTCGAGCTTGTCGCGGACCGCCTCCATGTCGCCCGGTCGGATGTCCATGCGCTCCAGCCAGCGGTCCTGCTCGACGTAGGCGCGCGGGTACTCGCCCTTCACCATCGGGTCCAGGAACCAGGTGTTGCTGAAGGCGTGGTGCCGCTCCGCCGCCGCTTTGTCCTCGGGACTGCCGGACGCCGGGTACGACGGCGACATGCTGAACGCCGTGCCGATCATCTCCGGCTTGCCCGTCGCGCGCATCGCCTTCAGCGCCGACGTCTGCGCCAGGTTGACGATGTGCGACGCCCTCATCGCCATGCCGGCATCGCGGATGCCGGGCGCGTGCTGCCCCCACAGGTAGCCGATGAAGACGAAGACGAAGGGCTCGTTGAAGATCATCCAGTTCTTCACGCGGTCGCCCAGCGCGTCCACCATCGTCTGGGCGTAACGCGTGAAGTGGCCGACGATGCCGCGGTTTGCCCAGCCGCCCTCATCCTGCAGCGCCTGCGGCAGGTCCCAGTGGTACAGCGTCGGGAACGGCGTGATGCCGTTCGCCAGCAGCTCATCGACGAGACGGCTGTAGTAGTCGATCCCCTTCTGGTTGATGGCGCCCTTGCCGTCCGGGATGACGCGCGGCCACGAGATGCTGAAGCGATACCCGCGCATCCCGAGCTGCTTCATGATGGCGACGTCTTCCTTGTACCGGTGGTACTGGTCGCAGGCGACGTCACCGGTGTCGCCATTGAGGATCTTCCCCTCCGTGTGCGAGAAGCGGTCCCAGATCGACTCCCCCTTCCCGTCCTCGTCCCACGCCCCCTCGACCTGGTAGGAGGCGGTGGCGGTGCCCCAGGAGAAGTTGTCAGGGAAGCGGAAGGATTTCATGTTGGGCTCCGTGTTGGGTCGCTGGTCGCTGCTCGCTGGGTGAGTGTACGCCGTCGCTTTCAATCACGACACAGCCTCCGCCCGTACCGATCGTCCTCGTTCCCGGCACCTTCCATCGTCCATCCACGTCCCTCCGACCTCCTTCCGGCACCGACATCCAATGACGGACTCTCCTTCCTCCTCCATCCCAGCACCCCCTATCCTCCCCTCATGCACCCTCCCGCCGCCCGCCGCCGCATCCAGTCCGCGCTCCTCGCCTGGCACGGCGAGCACGGGATGCACGCGCCGTGGCGGGACTCCGGCGACCCGTACCACTGCCTCGTCGCGGCCGTGATGGCGCAGCAGACGCAGATGTCGCGTGTGATGCCGTCGTACGGGCGCTTCATCGCCGCCTTCCCGACGGCCGAGGCGCTCGCCGCCGCGCCACTGGCGGAGGTGATCCGGGTGTGGAAGGGGATGGGGTACAACGCGCGGGCGGTGCGGCTGCACCGGGCGGCGAAGCACGTGGTGCAACACGGCTGGCCGCGCGAGGCGAAGGACCTGGCGCGCATCGACGGCATCGGGCCGTTCACGGCGGCCATCATCGCGTCGTTCGCGTTCGGGCGCCCGGCGGCCTGCGCCGATACGAACGTCCGCCGCGTCCTCGGCCGCATCACCGGCGACGAGAACGTCTCCGGCCGCGCCCTGCAAACCCTCGCCGGCGCCTGGATGCACGAGGGCGAGCCGGCGCGCTGGAACCAGGCGCTGATGGACTACGGCGCCGCCATATGCGCCGCCCGCCCCAGGTGCGGCGGGTGCGTGGTCAGCCGCTGGTGCGCCTCGCACGGACGCTGGACGGAGCCCGGTCCGCGCCTGCTGGTCGCCGACAGCCGCGTGCGGTACGCCGCGGACGGCGCCGGGCCGCGCAAGCGGCCGCGATTCGAGGAGACGTCGCGCTACCTGCGCGGCCGCATCGTCGACGTGCTGCGCGCCGCGACGGACGGCGAGCCGGTGACGCTCGCTGCGCTGGCGCGCCGCATCGAGGTACCGGCCGAGACGGCGGCAGCGAAACGGCGTAGGATCGGGGAGACGGTGGCGGCGCTCGAACGAGACGGGCTGCTCAGCGTGCGCGGCGACGCCGTATCGCTGCCGGACTGACTGGAGGGAACATGACGGCCGACGTGATCAAGGTGGGGCCGCTGGGCTCGTTCGCGAACAACGCCTACATCATCGCCGACCGCGCGACGAAGCGCGCCATCCTCATCGACGCGCCGCTGGAGAGCGACAAGGCGATCGAGCGCGCGGCGGGCTACGACGTGCAGATGGTCATCATCACCCACCGCCACGGCGACCACTGGGCGAACATCGACCTCGTGCGCGAGCAGCTCGGCGCGCCCGTCTGGTGCCACGAGGCGGACCGCACCCCGTACGCCGCGAAGGTCTTCGACACCGTCTCGGACGGCGACGAGATCCCGGTGGGCGAGACGCGCGTGCGCATCATCCATACGCCCGGTCACACGCCGGGCAGCATCTGCGTCTTCGTGCCGTCGGCGGACGGCGGCCCCGTGCTGATCTCCGGCGACACGCTCTTCCCCGGCGGCCCCGGCCGCTCCGACAGCAACGAGGCGCTGCAGGAGATGATCGCGTCGATCACGACGAAGCTCTTCCGCCTGCCGGACGAGACGCGCGTGCTGCCCGGCCACGGCGACGACACGACGATCGCCGCGGCGAAGGCGGAGTACGACGTCTTCGCGTCCAAGCAGCACCCGGCGGACCTCAGGGGCGACGTGCTGTGGCTGGAGTCGTAGGGCGGCGCGCTATTCGAGCGGGTTGGTGATCTCGCCGTCGTCGAAGGCGTCCACCTGCGCCTCGAAGATGTCGGGCAGGATCGTCGTGACCGGCTTCGACAGATCGAGCAGCAGCGTCGCGAAGTCGCTGTCGCGGATGCGCTCGTCCATGTCGTAGCGCGGGTAGGTCACCATCAGGATGAGCAGCGCCTCGATGATGACGAACGCCTTCATCGCGCCGAACGCCGCGCCCAGCAACTGGTCGAACAGCCCGAGCTGCAGGATGGTGATCATCGGGTGGACGACCATCGCCAGGAGCTGGCCCGCCAGCGCGACGCCGCCGAAGATGATCAGAAACGCGATGACGTTCGCCGTCGTCTCGTTGTCGATCGCCGTGAGCAGCGTCGAGGCAAGGTCGTCGTACATCAGCCCCGCCAGCACTACGCCGAGCACCACCGAGGCGATGGCGATCACCTCGCGCACGAGGCCGGACTGGAACGCCGTCACGACAAAGAACAGGAAGATGAGGACGATGGCGGCGTCGACCCAGGTCATGCGTCACTCCCCGCGGGACAGGGGCAGACGCCACGCGCGCGACGGAGCCTGACCCTCCCCATCCATTGTCGGCCGGAGGCCGCTGCCACTGGCGCGTCTGACGCTGAATCCTGGAATGCGCGAATCCAGGCTGGATTCGGGCACGCGATGCGCCCCCGGACGGCCTCCCGCCGCAATCTCGCCTCCTCCGGCCCGCCGGGCCTCCCGCCCGGCCCACCACCCCGCGCTCGCCGTGGCGATTCTAGCACGCCGGGAAGCGCCCGCGGCGGAATCGGCGCGCCCAGGATCCCGGCGATCGCAACTCGTGGACGGAGCGGCGCGTCTCGTCTGCTATCTGGCCAGCGGGTTCAGCGACCGCAGCGCCGCACGCACGTCCACATCTCCGCCGCCCGCGGAGATGTCGCGCCGCTGGAACGCCCACAGCGTGAAGGCGATAAACGCGGCCGCGATGCCCAGCAGCACGCCGGCGTGCCACCACGTGATCCCGTCGCTCAGCGAACGCCCGGCGCCGTAGTAGTAGAACGGCGTCGCGTACCTCAGGCCGCGCAGTGCGTCGACGCCGTTCGAGATGCTGTAGACGAAGTACGCCGCCGTCGCCAGCGCGATCAGCCCGGCGGCCGCGGCCGCCCGGTTCGGCGCCGCCGTCCCCGCCCAGAGCGCCAGGGCGTAGAACAGCACCGCAATGGGCAGCATGTTCAGCACGGCGACGAGCAGGCCGGCCAGCGAGATCTCGATGTCGGCGAACGGCACGGAGATGAGGAAGCCCACGTACCCGATGGCGACGACCAGCACGAGGGCGAGGAGCGTCGCCGCCGCCTTCTGCACGACGACGGCCTGCCGCGTGACCGGCTGCGCGAGGAGCAGGTCCATCGTCCCGCTCGACTCTTCCCCGGCTACAGCGCCCGTGCCCTGGATGATGGCGAGGACGATGAGCAGGACAGGGGTCCACGAGAAGAACTCGGCGCTGAGGAACCCCTCCGGCGTGCCGATCTCGGCGTCGCCGAGCAATGCCTGGACGGCGGGCGGCAGCTCGACGAAGTTCTGGAAGGTCTCCTCGTACGCCGGCCAGATGTAGACAGCCGTGGCGGCGATGGCGGCCAGCGTGACGCCGAGGCCGATGATCTGCCAGCGCTGGTCGCGCAGCGTTTTCGCGAAGATGCTAGGCACTCGCACGCTGCACCTCCTCCTCGCCCGCCGCCACCGGCGTCTGCGCCGAGTAGTACGCGAGGAAGACGTCCTCCAGGCTCGGCTGTTCCGTCCGCAGCTCCAGCACGTTGTGGCGCGCCAGCAGCTTGATCAGCGGGTCCACGGCGCCGCCTACCTGCAGGCGCACCGTACGGCCGTCGCGCCGCATCTCGCGCACGCCGTCCAGCCCGGCGAAGGACGGCGGCGCACCGCCAAACGTCACTTCAAACACGTGCACGGAACGCGCCTTCAGCCGCGCCACGTCCTCCACGGCGACGATCTCGCCTTCGCGGACGATCGCCACGGCATGCGCCAGCCGTTCGACCTCGGACAGCACGTGGGACGAGAAGAACACCGTGCGCCCCTCGGCGACGGCCTCCTCCAGCAGCTCGGCGACTGTCTCCTGTACGAGCGGGTCGAGCCCGCTGGTCGGCTCGTCCAGGATGAGGAGATCAGGCCTGTGCATGAACGCCTGGATGAGTCCAACCTTCTGGCGGTTCCCCTTCGAGAGCGCGCGGATGTGGCGCGTGAGGTCCAGTCCCATCCGCCGCGCCAGCTCGTCGCGATAGACCGCATCGCGCCGCTCCGGGCGGAACGTGTCGATGTAGTCGAGGAAGTCGCCGGCCCGCATGTTCTCGTACGTGCGAAGCTCGCCGGGGAGGTAGCCGCAGCGGCGCCGCACCTCGACCGACTGGCGCTGGCAGTCGAGGCCGAGCACGTGCGCAGCGCCGGCTGTCGGACGGATGAGGTCCAGCATGACGCGGATCGCCGTCGTCTTGCCGGCGCCGTTGGGCCCCAAAAAGCCGAAGATCTGCCCGCGCGCAACGGTGAGGTCGATCCCGCGCAGCGCCCGCACGTCGCCGTAGTGCTTGACCAGGCCACTCAGTTCGATCGCCGGCGCATCTGGCTCCACAGGAGCAGGATACAGCCGCGGCCGCCGGCCGCTCGTCGCTGGTCGCTGCTCACAGCCGCGCCCCCTGCGCCAGCGCCACAACTCCCCCGTCTCTGTCATTCTGAGCGCACCGAAGCATCTACCCCGCCCGCGCCAACTGCCGGATGCGGCGCCGCCGCCCTCAACCGCCACCCACCGGCCAGCGACCCCTCACACCCTCCTCCGTATCAGCGTCACGCCATCCCGCACCGTCAGCATCACGCACACGACGCGCTCGTCCCGCACGACGTGGTCGTTGAACGCGGCGATCGCCTTGCCGTCATCGGACCGCGGGTCCAGCACCTCGCCATCCCACAGCGTGTTGTCGACGGCGATCAGGCCGCGCGGCGCCAGCTTCGGCACGACGGCCTCGTAATAGCTGGTGTAGTTGCGCTTGTCCGCGTCGATGAAGACGAGGTCGAACGGCCCGTCGAGCGCCGCGATCGTCTCGAGCGCCGGGCCTTCACGCACGTCGATCTTGTGCCGGTGCTCACTGCGGGCGAAGAAGCGCCTCGCCACCTCGATGTGCCGCGGCTCGATGTCGCAGGTGATGATCGTGCCGCCATCCGGCAAGGCCGCGGCCATCATCTGCGCGCTGAATCCCGTGAACATGCCGATCTCCAGCACGCGGCGCGCGCCCGTGGCGAAGACGAGCGTCTGCAGCAGCGTGCCCTCCAGGTGGCCCGAGAGCATGGTGGCGCGGTCCGGAAGCTCCCGCTGTGTGGCCGCGGCCAGCTCGGCGGGCAGCGAGGGCAACGGCGTCGTGTGCGCTTCGGCGTACGCCTCCACGCCCTCCGGCTGAAACTTGATCGGCATCGGCTCCTCCCGTGGGTCGCGCGGGTCGTCGGGGAGATGATGCCAGACGGACGGTCCCGGCGCGCCGGGTGCGTCGGGCAGGGTCAGCGCCGGGACGCCGTGAGGCGGCTCACCAGGTCCGGCGCGCCTCCATCGGCGAGCTCGCCGAGGCGGATGCGCGAGATAAGGCCCCCGTCGAACGTGAACTCCAGCATCTCCTCCGGGAGCTCGACGCGCTCGTTCGTCGGCGGCAGCGGGTCGGCGTACGGCAGCACCAGCTCGCCGCTGTGCGTCCCGGCCATGTGCACCTTCGCCCGCGCCGAGTCGCGCTCCTCGACGATGTCGCCGACGTTGTAGCGCCAGTCCGGGAACGCCCGGCGCATCACCCGGGCGAACGAGAGGAACTCGTCTTTCGACAGTGGCTCCGGGATGGCGCCGGTGAAGGTGAAGCCTTCGGCGAGATACGCTCCCGCGCGCTCCGGGTCGCCCTCCAGCGCCGACAGAAACCCGCGCACACGCTCGCTCATGTCGCCCATCGCACACTCCCTCTACGGTCTGCGGACAGCCGTCCTCAGGCAGCGTGAGCCGTCGCCGCTACATGCGGCGAAACGAGGCGCGACGCGCGAATCGCAAGACGGTTACAGCACTACTTCCAGCGCTTGCGGCGGCGGCGGTCGAAGCGGTCGACGAGGATGGGCTCGCGGTCGCCGAAGTGGACGGCAAAGGTGAAGAGCCAGCCGGCGACGCCCAGCATGAGGGCGGCGAGGAAGAACACCCAGCGCCACCACTGGACGCCCGGCCCGTCGTTACCCG
>DATMAH010000070.1:0-29519 GCA_035583735.1 Dehalococcoidia bacterium | reverse complement strand
GGCGATGCTGAGGAGGACGCCGCCCGCCGGTTTCAGCGCCAGGTCGGCGGACATGAGCGCCTTCGTCAGCGCCGCCGGGAACGTCGTGTCGATGCCCATCACTTCGCCGGTCGACTTCATCTCCGGCCCCAGGTACGTGTCGACGCCGATCAGCTTCGACATCGAGAACACCGGCGCCTTCACGGCCACCAGCTTCTGGCGCGGCCACAGCCCGCCATCGTAGCCCTGCTCCTTCAGCGACTGGCCGAGCATGATGTTGACGCTGAGCTGCACCATCGGCACGCCCGTCACCTTCGAGAGGAACGGCACCGTGCGCGACGCCCGCGGGTTCACCTCCAGCACGTAGACGTCGGACTCGCCGGGGTGGTCGCGCGAGGGCATGATGACGTACTGGACGTTCATCAGCCCGCGGACGTCGAGTCCCAGGCCGATGCGCGTGGTGTACTCGACGATGGTGTCGACTTCCTGCTGCGTGAGGTGGATGCCGGGATACACGGCCATCGAGTCGCCGGAGTGGACGCCCGCGCGCTCGATGTGCTCCATGATGCCCGGGATGAGCACACGCTCGCCGTCACAGATGGCGTCGACCTCCACCTCTTTGCCTTCGAGGTACTTGTCGATGAGGATGGGCTTGCCGTCGGCCGCCTCGGCGGCATGCTGCACGAAGCGCGCGAGCTCGGCCGGGTTCTGGCAGATCTCCATCGCGCGGCCACCGAGCACGTAGCTCGGCCGCACGAGCACCGGGTATCCGAGCGCTTCCGCCGTGCGCATCGCGTCCTCGACGAGGAGGACGGCGGCGCCCGGCGGCTGGGGGACACCCAGTCCGGAGAGGAACTGCTCGAAGCGGCGCCGGTCCTCCGCGAGGTCGATCGTCTCGAACGACGAGCCGATGATAGGCGAGGCGGCATTGTGCAGCGGGCCGGCGAGGTTGATCGCCGTCTGGCCGCCGAACTGCACGATCGCCGGCGGCGGCTCGCCACCGCCCTCGCCGCCGGCACCGGCCTCGTTGTCGATGATGTCGCGCACGGACTCTTCGTCCAGCGGCTCGAAATACAGGCGGTCGCTCGTATCGAAGTCGGTCGATACCGTCTCCGGGTTGGAGTTGGCCATGACCGACGTGTAGCCGGCGCGGTCGAGCGCCCAGGCCGCGTGCACGGAAGCATAGTCGAACTCGATGCCCTGGCCGATGCGGATGGGCCCGCTGCCGATGACGATGGCCTTCTTGCCGGGCTGCGCGACGGCTTCGTTCTCCTGTTCGTAGGTGCTGTAGAAGTACGGCGTCGCCGCGTCGAACTCCGCGGCGCAGGTATCGACCATCTTGTACACGGGCCGGATGTCCCACTGCTCGCGGAGGTCGCGCACCTGTTCGGGCAGGCGGTCGCTCAGCGTCGCGATCTGCTTGTCGCTGAAGGCCATGCGCTTCGCCGCGCGGAGCAGGTCGGGCGTGAGCGGCTCCGCCAGCAGCCGCTTCTCCATGTCGATGATGTTGAGCAGCTTGTGCAGGAACCAGCGGTCGACGCCCGTCTTGCGGGAGAGCTCCGTCACGCCGGCGCCGCGGCGCAGCGCTGCCATGATCGCCCAGAGGCGCTCGTCGGTGGCGTGCAGCGGGCGCTCCGCGTGGGCGTCCTTCCAGCCGCTGTCCTCCCAGAGCAGCGAGCGGCCGCCCACCTCGAGCGAGCGGACGGCCTTCTGCAGCGCTCCCTCGAACGTGCGGTCGATCGCCATCACCTCGCCGGTCGCCTTCATCTGCGTGCCGAGCGAGCGGTCGCCGAAGGCGAACTTGTCGAACGGCCAGCGCGGGATCTTGACGACGACGTAGTCGAGCGCCGGCTCGAACGCCGCTGTCGTCTTCTGCGTGACCGCGTTCGGGATCTGGTCCAGCGTCTTGCCGATGGCGACCTTGGCGGCGACGCGCGCGATGGGGTATCCGGTCGCCTTGCTGGCGAGCGCCGACGAACGCGAGACACGCGGGTTGACCTCGATCACGTAGTACGGCGGCAGCGCGTCGCCGCGGGGCGCGTCGTACGGCGTCGTCTCCGGGTGCGGCGCGAGCGCGAGCTGCACGTTGCAGCCGCCCTCAATGCCCAGCGCGGAGATGATCTTCAGCGATGCCGTGCGCAGCATCTGGTACTCGCGGTCGTTCAGGGTCTGGCTGGGCGCGACGACGATGCTGTCGCCGGTGTGCACGCCCATCGGGTCGAAGTTCTCCATGTTGCAGACGGTGATGACGTTGCCGGCGCCGTCGCGCATCACCTCGTATTCGACCTCTTTCCAGCCCAGTAGCGACTTCTCGACGAGCACCTGGTGGATGGGGCTCGCGGCCATGCCGCCGGCGACGATGCGCTCGTAGTCCTCGAGCGTGTGCGCGATGCCGCCGCCGGTGCCGCCGAGCGTGTACGCGGGGCGGATCACCGCCGGCAGCCCGATCTCGCGCAGCGCCTCGCGCGCCTGGCCGTCGTTCTCGACGATGACGGACGGCGGCGTCGGCTCGCCGATCTCGTCCAGCATCTTGCGGAAGAGGTCGCGGTCCTCCGCCCGGCGCACGGCCTCGAGCGGCGTACCGAGGAGGCGCACGCCGTAGCGTTCGAGCACGCCTGCTTCGTGCAGCTTCACCGCCATGTTGAGCCCGGTCTGGCCGCCGAGCGTCGGCAGCAGGCCGTCCGGGCGCTCGCGGGCGATGATGCGGGTGATGACATCGACGTCGATGGGCTCGATGTAGACGACGTCGGCCACGCCTTCGTCCGTCATGATCGTCGCGGGGTTGGAGTTCACGAGGACGGAGGTGACGCCTTCCTCGCGCATGGCCTTGCAGGCCTGCGTGCCGGCGTAGTCGAACTCCGCCGCCTGGCCGATGACGATCGGGCCGGAGCCGATGATGAGCACCTTGGAGGGCTTGTCGGTCACTCGTCCTCGTTTCGCGCGCTCTCGCGCACTGAATGGGCGGCCCCGCGTGGCCGCCCGATCCGCGCTGTCATTCCACCCACCATCCCGCTAACGACGCCTCGTAGCGCGCATGCGGCGCTCGCGCTGCTCGACCAGCACCTTCGTGCCACCGAGGTTCCCCGCCACGACGAAGCCCGCCAGGAAGGCGGCGCCGATGGTGATCCCGAACGACGCGATCACCGGCACCGGCGTCGACGTGAGCATGAACGCCAGCACACCGTTGGCGACGATGCCGATGCCGACGCCGACGGCGTATCCGGGCCACTCCGTGATCCAGTCGCCCGACCAGCGCCAGCAGAATACGGCGAACGCGATCGCCGCGGCCTCGACGCCGGCGGCGAGCGCCCAGCCGCCAAGCCAGAACGTCAGCGCCTCGGCGCGGTTGTCGTCCCAGAGCGCGAAGGGCGCGACGGTCGCTGCGATGAAGAGGATGGGCGCGGCGATCATCGCCATAGCGGCGACGCACTGCCCGCCGTAGGCGAGACGGCCGTAGACGTCGATGCGCTTCAGCACCTCGCCGAAGCGAAGGTCGTCGGAGCCGCGCCGGGCCGCTCGCGCCACTCTCGTCTCCGGGCTCTTCGTCGCCACGATCCCCGCCTGTATCCGCACGCGCCGTCCTGCCGTCAGACGAGCGGCAGCTCGAACCGCGCCTCCGGGTTGTAGATGGGCACCAGCGCCCCGATGCTGCTCAGGAACGACAGCGCCACCTCGTTGTTCTGGGGCAGCCGCCCGACGATGCGCTTGTATCCCTTGTCGCGCGCGAACCCCAGCGCGTACTCGGCCAGCGATGTGCCGATGCCCTTGCGCCGCGCCTCGCGCCGCATCCAGACGCCCAGCACCACGGTCTCCGGCTCGAAGGTGTTGTAGTCCAGGGCGGCGAAGCCGACGACGCGGCCATCGATGATGGCGAGGAACGCGCCGCCCTCGCCGCCCATGCGCGAGAGCCAGGTACGCACCTCCGCAGGAGTCCACGCATGGTCGAACGCGACGGGATTCGGCTCCTGCACGACGTCCGCGATGACGTCGGCGATAGCGTCAGCGTCGTTGATGTTGGCCTGGCGGTACGTTGGCTCCGTCTTGACGTTCGTGTCACTCATGACGGCCTCCTGCGGCTGCCGGTCTGCATTGTCTGCGGTGCCTCATTCTAATCGCTCCGGCGCACGGCGGCCTTCGACTGCTCCACCATCTCGATGAAGCGCTCGAAGAGGTACATGCTGTCGTGGGGCCCGGGCGACGCCTCCGCGTGGTACTGGATCGTCATCACGGGCTCGGTCCTGTGGCGCAGGCCCTCGACGGTGCCGTCGTTGACGTTGCGGTGGCTCACCTCCACCTCCGGCGGCAGGCCGGCGTCGTCGACGGCGTAGCCGTGGTTCTGCGCCGTCACGTAGACGCGTCCCGTCGCCTCGTCGCGCACGGGGTGGTTCGCGCCGCGGTGCCCGAACTTCAGCTTGTAGGTGCGGGCGCCGAAGACCTCGCCCATCACCTGGTGGCCCAGGCAGATGCCCATGATCGGCGTCTTGCCGACGAGCCCCCGCGCCGCCTCCACCGCATAGTCCAGCAGCGCCGGGTCGCCTGGCCCCGGCGAGAGCAGCACGCCGTCCGGATTCAGCGCCAGGATATCGGCGGCCGACGCGCGGGCGGGCACCACCGTCGGCGCGCAGCCGAGGCGATGCAGCACGCGCAGGATGTTGAACTTCACGCCCAGGTCCAGCACGACGATGCGATGGCCTGAGGGACGCGGGCCGTCCGGCGGATAGTCGTACGGCTGCCGGGTGCTGACCCACGGCACCAGGTCCGTCGAGCCGTAGCGCGGCAGGTCGCGCAGGCGGCCCAGCGCCTGCTCCGGCGTCTCGTCGTGCGTCACGGTGCCCATCATCACGCCGCCCATGCGCAGCTTGCGGGTGAGCGCGCGCGTGTCGACGCCGGCGATGCCGGGGATCTCGTTCTCGGCGAGGTACTCGTGCAGCGTGCGCTTCGCCTTCCAGTGGCTCGGGCGCTCGCAGTCCTCGCGCACGACGAACGCCCGCACCTGGATGCGGCGTGACTCGACGTCGAACTCGTTGATGCCGTAGTTGCCCTGGAGCGGGTAGGTCATCACCAGGATCTGCTCGGCGAACGATGGGTCGGTCAGCGCCTCCTGGTAGCCGGTCATCGCGGTGCAGAAGACCACTTCGCCGTGCGAGCGCACCGGCGCGCCGATGGCGTCGCCGTGGAACACCGTCCCGTCCTCCAGCACGAGCAGCGCCCTACCCACGAGCGGCCTCCGTCCCGGCGAACTGCCGCACCTCCTCGCGCTCCGCGTCGTAGACGATGCGCCCGGCGGCGATGGTCATGCGCACGCGGCCTCGCAGCGTCGCGCCGGCGAGCGGCGTGTTCTTTCCCTTCGACGCGAACGTCTCCGGCTCGACGACCCAGTCCGCGTCGGGGTCGAGCAGGACGACGTCGGCCGGCGCTCCGACGGCGAGCGTGCCGATGCCCGGGACGGCGCGATCGAGCGCCAGCGCGCGCACGGGCCCGAGCGCCATGCGCTCCACCAGCATCGTTATGTCGATTCGTTCCGGCACCAGCCGCATGCACAGGCCGAACGCCGTCTCGAGCCCGCTGATGCCCATCGCCGCCTCGTCGAACTCGCGCTCTTTCTCGATGAAGGCGTGCGGTGCGTGGTCCGTGGCAACGCAGTCGATGGTGCCCTCCGCGAGGCCGGCGACGCAGGCATCAACGTCGTCCTGCGTCCGCAGCGGCGGGTTCACCTTCGCGTTCGTGTCATAGCGCAGCCCGCCGGCGCCGTCTCCGAACGCCACGGCCTCGTGCGTGAGCGCCAGGTGATGCGGGGTCACCTCCGCCGTGACGCGCAGCCCGCGCGCTTTCGCCCGCCGCACCGCCTCGACGGCGCCGCGTGTGCTGATGTGGGCGATGTGCACGTGGCCGCCCGTCGCCTCCGCCAGCGCGAGATCCCGCATGACGGCGGCCTCCTCGGCGGCGGCCGGCGCGCCGCGCAGGCCGAGGCGCGTCGACACCCAGCCTTCATGCATCACGGCGTCCTTCGCCAGCGATGGGTCTTCGCAGTGGTCGATGATCGGCAGGCCGAACGCCCGCGCGTACTCCAGCGCGCGCCGCATCACCGTGGCGTCCCAGACGGGCGCGCCGTCGTCGCTGAAGGCGATGCAGCCCGCACCGGCGAGGTCGCCGAACTCCGTCAGCTCGCGGCCGGCGCGGGCGCGGGTCACCGCGCCGATGGGCAGCACGCGCACGGAGGCCACCTCCGCGGCGCGCCGCAGGACGTACTCGACCACGGAGCGCGTATCCATCGCCGGCTCGGTGTTGGGCATGGCGCAGACGGTCGTGAAGCCACCCCGCGCCGCGGCCAGCGTCCCGGAAGCGATGTCCTCCTTGTACTCGAGGCCGGGGTCGCGGAGGTGCGTGTGCAGGTCGACGAAGCCGGGCGCGACGATGAGGCCCGCCGCGTCGACTTCGCGCGCCGCCCCGGACGGCAGGTCGGCTCCCACGGCGGCGATGCGGCCGTCCTCGATGAGGACGCCGGCGCGCCCATCGATGCCGTTGGCCGGGTCGATGACGCGGCCTCCGCGAATGACGATGCGCTCCGTCATGCGGCGCCTCGCGCGCTGGCACCGCCGCGCGGCGGCAGCGTCCTGGTGAGCAGCCAGAGGACCGCCATGCGCACGGCGACGCCGTTCGTCACCTGCTCTTCGACGCGCGACTGCAGCCCGTGCGCCACGTCGTGCGCGATCTCGACGCCTTCGTTCATCGGGCCGGGGTGCATCACGAGCGCGCCGCGATTCGCTCGCGCGAGACGCTCGGCGTTCACCTGATAGAGGCGCGAGTACTCGCGCGGGCCGGGCACGAAGCCGCCCTGCATGCGCTCGTGCTGCATGCGCAGCGCCATCACGACGTCGGCGCCGGCGACGGCGCGGTCGAGGTCCGTCTCGACGCGCACGGGCGGCAGCCGGCCGTCGCCGCCTTCGCCGAGACCGCTGGGGATGAGCGTGGGCGGGGCGCAGACCACAACCTCGGCGCCCAACGCGGTCAGCGCCCACATGTTGGAGCGGGCCACCCGGCTGTGCAGGATGTCGCCGACGATGACGATCTTCCGCCCACGCACGTCGCCGAGGTGGGCGCGCATGGTGTAGACGTCGAGCAGGGCCTGCGTGGGGTGGGCGTGGAGGCCGTCGCCGGCGTTGATCACGCTGCAGCCGGCGTGGCGCGCCGCCAGGTACGGCGCGCCGGAGCGGGCGTGGCGCATCACCAGCACGTCGGCGCCGACGGCACGCAGCGTCTTCACCGTATCGACGAGCGATTCGCCTTTCGAGACGCTGCTGCCTGAGGCGGAGATGTTGATCACGTCGGCGCCCAGCACCTTGCCCGCGAGCTCGAACGAGGTGCGCGTGCGCGTGCTGTTCTCGTAGAACAGGGTGACGATGGTGGTGCCGCGCAGCGCGGGCACGCGGGGCACCTCGCGCGAGAGCACCTCCTTCATCGCGTCGGCCGCCGCCATCACCTGCGCAAGCTCCTCGACGGACATGTCATCGAGGTCGAGCAGATGGCGGCGCTGCCAGCCGGGCTCGCCATCGGGAGGCGCCGGGATCGGCCCGGGCTCGATCGTGGCCGGCCGCACGTCGGATGTCATCGCAGCACCTCCTCATGGGCCACGACTCGCACGTATTCGTCGCCGTCGACCTCCCGCAGGCGCACCTGCACGTCATCGGCACGTGAGGTCGGGATGTTCTTGCCGACGTAGTCGGCCCGGATCGGCAGCTCGCGGTGGCCGCGGTCCACCAGCACGGCGAGCTGGATCCGCCGCGGCCGCCCATAATCGATCAGCGCGTCGAGGGCGGCGCGGACGGTGCGCCCGGTGTAGAGCACGTCGTCGACCAGCACGACGCGCTGGTCGCGGATCTCGGGGAGGTCGCTGGGCTGGATGTTGACGGTGGCGCCTCGTTCGGGCAGGTCGTCCCGGTACAGGCTGATATCGAGCGAGCCCACGGGCACCTCCTCGCCCTCGAACTCCCGGATGGCGCGGGCGATGCGCTGGGCGAGCGGCACACCCCGTGTGCGCATGCCGACGAGCACGAGGCCCCGGGTGCCGCGGTTGTGTTCGACGATCTCGTGTGCGATGCGGCGCACCGCGCGGCGGATGTCGTCCTCGGACATAAGCGGCGGCTCGGGCATCAAAAAACCTCCGTCCCGGCCATCCGGTAGGAGGTCATGCGAGCGCGCGTACGCGCGAGCAGCGGAGATCCGTCGCAGTGCATCTCAGTCCCTTCCCGGCCTCGCTGGACCGGATTAAAGGTCGTCGTCACGGCATAGTAGATCGCGCAGGCGGCCCGTGTCTATACGCGCGGATCGCGTACCAGGACCGGGTGCGCAGATTCCGCGACCAAGGGCGGCCTGCCCAGCATCGCCGCTTCGGCTTTGAGGCGCGGGCTACCTGACGGCCGTCACGATGAAGATGTGCCCGCCGAACCGGATGAGGTCCCCGTCATAGGAGCGGCTGACCACGTCGTGCATCTCCTGCAGCACACGGGCGCGTGTCGGCTCCTCGGCGGATTCGAGGCCGCGGCGCCAGGCCGGGAACGTCGCCTGGATGAACTGCAGGTACTCCTCCGGCGGCCCCGGCCAGCACCACGGCAACTCGTGCGGGCGCTCGGCGACCTCGCGAAAGCCGGCGGCCTCGAGCTCGCGGGGGAGCGAGCCGGACTCGCCGAAGCGGAACGGGGTCGGCATGCCAGGCGCAGGCGGCTGCAGGAGCCCGGCCCCGCGCAGCAACTCGTTGAGGTCGTTAAACCAGCCGTTCTTGCCGACCGCCTGCCAGACGGCGAAGGTGGCGCGCGATCCCGGCTTCAGCACGCGCCTGATCTCGCTGAGCGCCTTCTGCGTGTTGGGGAAGAACATGACCCCCCAACGGGAGACGACGCGGTCGAAGCTGGCATCCTCAAACGGGATGTCCTCGGCGTCGACCTGCTGGAACTTCATGTTGGTGATGCCCGCCGCCCGGGCGTTCGCTTCGGCGGCCGCCACCATCCCGGGCACGAAGTCGGTGCACACCACCGTCCCCCCGGGGGCGACGCGCTGCGCGGCGGTGAGGCCCGGCTCGCCGGTGCCGCCGGCGAGGTCGAGCACCTGCATGCCCGGCTCCAGTTGTGCCGCGTCGCACACGAACTCGGTGGCCTCGCGCGACATCCGCGAGAACTTCGGGTGCCAGCGGGTCCACGCCTCGGCGGCGTGCGTCCACTGGTCGCGCACAGCTTCCTTGACCTGTCCGTCACCTGTCGTCGTCATAACAGGAACCTCCTTGGATCATGAGTGAGGCCGAGCATACGCGAGGCGGCGGGCACCGCGCAACCCCCACCGCTCAGAGTTCGGGCACGTCGACGAGGACCAGCTCTGTGGTGTCGGCGGCCCTGATTTCGATCCTGCCGGGGCCGTACAGCTTCGCGGCATCGCCCCTCGACAGCGTCTCGCCGTCCACCTTCGCCTCGCCGCTGATGAGATAGAGGTAGCCGGCGCGCCGGTCGCCGTACTCGTGCGCGACAGCGTGACCCGGCTCGAGCCGGGAGACGAAGACGCTGGCGTCCTGGTGCACGGTGACGCCTTCGCCGTCGGCGCCCTCCGGCTTGAGGATGCGCAACAGGCGGTTGCGCCGGTCCTCCTCGGTGTACTGCCGCTGCTCCACCGAGGGCGGGAGGCCGCGCCGCGCGGGCATGATCCACATCTGGATGAACTGCATCGGCTCGGTCTGGGAGTGGTTGCTCTCGGAGTGGTACGCGCCGCTGCCGAGCGTCATGCGCTGCACGCCGCCGGCCCGCAGCACGCCGCCATTGCCCAGCGAGTCCCGGTGCTCGAACTCCCCCGCCGGCACGTAGGTGACGCCTTCGACGTCGCGGTGGGGGTGCATGGGCCAGGTGGCGCCCGGCCGGAGCGTGTCGTGGTTGAAGACGCGGAGCGCCCCCACGCTCATGTTCTCCGGGTCGTAGTAGCGGTCAAAGCTGAAGTGCCAGCGGGCGTGGAACCAGCCGCCGTCGGTCTCGAAGATCTCGCTGTCGCGCCGGATGCGCATGCGCGCCGCCCGGTCAGGTCCTGCCGCCATCACGCGCCTTCAGCCTTCCTTGTTGCTGAAGCAACCACGCCCGCAGACTTATTGCGCGCTCAACTGCGCTGTCGCTAGCATGTGCACAGGCAGGTTCCATCGCACCAGGCGCATTTCACCACCCGCGGGCGCGCGATGCCATTCTCTGGAGACGCGCCGGGACAGGGGGTAACGATGGCCAGAGGGCCCAACCGCGACTCGACCCGCACGTGGCGCAGCTTCCTGGAGGCGCACGCCAGACTCGTCGCCGCCATCGAGCGCGACCTCGCGCAGGGTGGACACGTGTCGCTCGCCTGGCACGACGTGCTGGCGCAGCTCGCGGACGCCGGCGGACGGCTGCGCATGCAGGAACTCGCCCGCTCGGTGCTCCTGAGCAAGAGCGGCCTGACGCGGCTCGTCGACCGCATGGAGGCGGCGGGGCTCGTGCGGCGGCAACCGGCGCCGGAGGACGCGCGCGGCACCGTCGCCGTCATCACGGCGGCCGGGCGCGCGGCGCTCCGGCGTTCGGCGCCGGTGTATGACCGGGCGGTGCGGGAGTACTTCACGTCCGCACTCACGGACAGCGAGCTGCGGGCCATCGCCAGCGGGCTGGGGAAAGTCGCGCAGCGGGCGCCGTCGCGCTGAATCAGCGGCCCTCGCGGCGCGTCAGCCAAGGTCCACGCCCGCGGGTGATACCGGTTCGTACGACACGATCGGCCCGAAGTAATCGAGGACGGTGCGGTCAGGCGAGGTGATGCCGCGCGCGGGGTGTTCCACCAGGTACTTGTCGACGAAGCGGTGGGCGACCAGCGCCTTCCGCGCCGACCCCTTGTGCTCCAGCTCCCACGCCGCCTCCTCGACCAGCAGCGCCGCCTGCGCGACGTCCGCCATGTAGTTGGCGAGGCGGCGCGCGTTGAGCAGCCGGACGTCCTGCGGCGCCCGCTCGATGTACGCCGCGGCCTCCCGCAGCTCATCCACCGCCCGCCCGATGGCCGACGCCGACCGCCGCACGGCCGGATGCTCCGCCCCGCCGAGGGAACGCTCGACGCGCGCGAAGAGCGTCTCGTCGGCGCGCTCCTTCTGCATCGCCCGCAGGACGTCGAGGCAGATGATGTTCTCCGTGCCCTCCCAGATCGTGTGGCACTGCGCATCGCGGAGCTGGCGGGCGACCGGCCAGTTCTCGATGTAGCCGTTGCCGCCGTGGACCTCGACGGCCTGCGACGCCAGCTCGATGCCCTTGCGCGTGCAGCGCAGCTTGGCCAGCGGGACGAGGATCCGGTAGAGCCGTCGCGACTCGTCGTCCTTGCGCGCGCCGGCTTCCGCCGCCTCGAACGCGAGCGCGCACCCCGCCTCGACGTCCACGGCCATGTCGGCGAGCGTCTCCCGCATCAGCGGGAAGCCGGCGATGAGCTGGCCGAACGCCTCGCGGTGGTGGGCGTAGATGGCCGACTCCACGAAGCTGCGGCGCATGATGCCGAGGCCCATCAGCGCCACGCCGAAGCGTGAGCCCTGCACCATCTCCATCATGCGGTTGATGCCGCGGCCATCGCGCGCGGCGCCATCGGAGGCGCCGTCGCCGTCCGTCTCGAGTCGCGCGGGCGCGTCGCCCTGCTCGCGGCCCATGAGGTACGCCTCCGCATCCACGAAGTCGACCTCGCCCGTGGGGACGGACTTCGTGCCCAGCTTGTCCTTGAGGCGGCGAATATGGCGCCCGTTGAGGCTGCCGTCGCGCCGGTACTTCGGCACGAGGAACGTCGCCAGGCCGGCGAGGCCCTCCCGTCCGCCCTCCGGCCTGGCGAGCGTGAGGATCGCCTCGGCGTCCAGGTTGGAGCAGAACCACTTCGAGCCGTTGATGCGCCACGTGCCATCGTCCGCCTTCGTCGCGCTGCACTCGCTCGACGCGAGGTCGCTGCCGCCGCGCACTTCGGTCATGAACATGCCGCCGGCCCACGCCTCGCCGAACTGCATGGCCGTCAGGTGGGGGAGAAACAGCTCGCGGATGTGCGGCGGGGCATGCCGGTTGATGATGCCGGCCGCGCTGCTGGTCATGCCGATGCCGCAGGCCATGCCGGTATCGGCCTGGTTGAGGAGGTAGAGGAAGCCGGTCTGCACGACGGGCGGCAGGTGGCCGCTGCTGGTGCGGCGCGCCTCCTCGGTCCAGCGCAGGCCCAGGAAGCCGTTGTCCCAGAGGTCGCGCTTGGTATCGATGGCGCTCTGGTGGTGGACGACCTCGTTCACCTCGTGGCCCCATCGGTCGTACTTCTCCAGGCGCGGCGGGTTCTTGTCGGTCTCCTCGGAGCGCGCCGCGACGCGCTCGCCGATGACGCCGCCCATGTTGCGCAGGTGGCGTTCGGCAAAAGCGCGGTCGTCCGGGTGCGCCAGCCGCTCGACGAGCTGGCGCAGATTGGGGTCGAGGTCCCACCAGTTGAGGCCGATGGGGCTCTCCATCGCGGCGTAATCGATGCCGCCTGTTGTCTCCGGGCGTCTGTCCGTCGTCGTCATCTCCACACCTCGCGCGGCGCTGCGGTTCAGTCTACAGCGGGTAGCGCGTAGGCCGGGGAGGCGGCATCGTGGCCGGGTGGAGGAGGCCTGGGAGTACGCGCTGCTCGCCGCCGCGGCGTTCGCCGCGGGCGCCATCAACGCCGTCGCCGGCGGCGGTTCCCTGATCAGCTTTCCGGCGCTGATCGCGGCGGGCTACCCGGCGAAGACGGCGAACGTCACGAACACCGTGGCGCTCTGGCCGGGCTACGTGGGCGGGTCGATCGGCTACCGCGAGGAGCTGCGGGGCCAGTGGGGGCGGCTGGCGCAGCTCACGGTGCCGAACGTCGCGGGCGCGCTGGTCGGCGCGGTGGTGCTGCTGGCGACGCCGTCGGCGGCGTTCGACGCCGTGGTGCCGTTTCTCATCGTCTTCGCGGCGGCCGTGATGGCGCTGCAGGACCGCATCGCGGTGTACACGGAGCGGCACCGGGCGGCGTTCGCGGAGACGGGGCGCATGGCGGCGCCGGTCGTCGTCTCGATGTTCCTGCTGGGGGTGTACGGCGCGTACTTCGGCGCGGCGCTGGGGATCATGACGCTGGCGGTGTTCATGGTGTTCCTGGTCGGCGGCATCCAGCAGCTCAACGCGCTGAAGGGCATGAGCTCGCTGATCATCAACGCCGTCGCGGTGGTGTATTTCGCGCTGTTCGGGCCGGTGGAGTGGGCGCCGGCTGCCGTGATGGCGGCGGGGGCGATCGTCGGCGGCTACCTCGGCGTGGGCGTCGCCCGGCGGCTGGGGCGGACGTGGCTGCGCAACACCGTCATCGCGTACGCGCTCGTGGTGGCGGCGGTGCTGTTCGCGCAGCTGGTCGCCTGAACGGCTGGCGACGCTTCTGCTCGGCGCGGAAGCGCGCCACGCCCTGCGCCACGAGATGAAGCGCGCACGTGAAGGCAGGAGCGGCCGTGTACTGAACGCGTTCGTCGCCGCGAACTCGCGCCTTTCCCAGGAACACATGGAAGTTCTCGCGGGTCAAAAACTGCCTGACTGCCTGCCATGGACCGCGGCAGCCACATCGGTACTCGACCTGCTCCCACATCCAGCCATTTGACGCCACCATACGCGTCACGGTTGCGCGAGACCTGGTTTCTCGCAGCGTGCAAACCACCTCTACGCGAGCCGTGCCCGGCGTCGGGGGGCCGACCGGAGGCGCCGACGCGATGATCCTGGCGGGGCGAGGGCCGCCAAACAGGCTGTTCTCGAACTCGTCGATGTCTGGCTCGGTGATCACAGTGCCGCGAGGTTAGATCGCCTGGCTCCTCGGATGCAACGTTCTTGTCAAGCGGTAGGCTGACTCGGCCATGGACGAAGCGCGCGGCCACGGAGCGGCCACGGACGTGCCGCCACTGGACGCCGAGGGGGAGGACCGCCTCCGGCGCGGCTACCTGCGGCCCGACTTCCGCGTCTGGGTCGGCGGGCTGCCGGCGCTGGTCTTCCTGGTGCTCAACTGGCAGACGACGACCGAGGTCGCCATCGCGGGGTCATTCGCCGCCTCTCTGCTGGTATTTGTGCGCAACCCGGGCAGCGGCGTCATCCGCGCGCTCTCGGCGCTGTCGTTCTCCATCGTCGCGGCGTCCGCGGCCGCCGGGCTGATCCTCGATAGCGGCAAGGCGTTCGTCGCCCAGAACCTCATCGGCGATTTCGTCATCGCGGCAGTGTTCCTGGCCTCCGTGCTCATCCGGCGGCCGATGATCGGCGCGATCGCGCGCGAGATGGTGCCGGCGATACAGCCGGTGCTGGCGATCGACCATGCGGTGTTCGTGAAGCTGACGCTGATCAACGTCGCGCTGAGCGCCGTTTCGGGCGCGGTGCGGATCTTCCTCCTCGACGCGCTCAGCGAGAACCAGTATGTGATCGTCAGCCGGGCGCTGGGCTTCCTGCCACACGTCCTGTACTTCCTGTACGCCTACCGCGAGGTGACGCGCGTCGCGGTCCGCATCTGGCCCGCGGACGCACCGCCGCCACCGGAGTGGCGCCCGGCGAGCCGGTAGCCGTAACGCGGGCACAGGCGTACGATCCGCCCCGGATGCGCCCGTGCCCGGGAGCGATCTGGTCGCGGCGAAGCCCGAGGACGCCGGCATCGACGCGGAGAAGGCACCGCGGCGGGCTGAAAGGAACGACAATGGCGATTCGGTTTCGTCGAAGCATCAAGCTTGGTCCGGGCGTTCGGTTAAACGTGAGCAAGAAGAGCATGGGCGTGTCTATCGGTGGCCGAGGCATACGCTACTCGGTGAATACTTCTGGTAGGACAACGAGAACAATTGGTGTGCCCGGAACAGGACTGTCCGCTGTATCGACATCGAAACTCGGCTCGCCCAAAGAGAAGAAGACGGACACTCGCGAGGCGTCGCGCGGCGATGCCGCTGCCGATCTGCCACGTCCAGGGATGTTTGCACCAAGTTCCGAGAAGCGGTTCTACGAAGGCGTTCAGGCGTACATTCGCGGCGACCTACCCAGGGCACGCAGAGCGTTCGAAGCCGCGAGCCAAGCGGATTCCCGCAACCTGAGTGACGACCTCTTTGCCGGAGTCGTCGCCCATCGTCTCGGCGACGACGCTGCGGCAGCTACCTATCTGGAGAAGGTGGTGGCGAGCGACGCTGAGCTGCCAGATCCATTGATGAGGAAGTTCCTGCCACCCGGGCAGGTGGACCTAGCCCTAAACGTCGCGATTACGCCGCGGGTAACAGCGACGGTCCCATTCGGAAGTTTGGGCGCTTGCCTCTTGCTTGCGGAGATCTATCAGGCGGCCGGTCGTTTGGACGACGCTATCGGGCTGCTGCAGCAACTGGCGAGCGACGCGTCCGTTGACAACGCGTTTACAGTCGCACTATGCGACCTGCTCTTCGAGGATGGCGATGCAGAGGGAGTCATCGAAGCATCCAACGATCTCGTTCCCGACTCGGATCTCGCACTGGCGGGGCTACTACTGCGCGGACAGGCGATGGCCAAACTTGGTCTCATCGAAGCGGCATGCTCAGTGTTTACGTCTGCGCTCAAGAAGACAGCGGGCAGGGACAAGTCCTTGTTGCTCGAGCTGAGGTATCAGCGCGCCCTTGCCTATGACGCTCTCGGTAAGCAGGCGCAGGCGAAGCGTGACCTCGAGAAGATCTTTGCTGAACGGCCTGACTTTCTCGACGTCGCATCGCGCCTCGGTATCGCAACCCGCGCCACGTAGGTAATCGCGGCGGACGGGTTCGCCGGCGCGATAGCCGTGGGGCGGCGCATCACGGCGATCAGCAGTCTCGCCGCCGTCTGCGCGGTGCAACGGCTACTAGCCGGCTCGCCCGAGGCGCCCGATGCGGTCCGCGAACGTCACGAGCAGCAGCTCGCCGTCCGCATCGACGCCGAACGACGAGATCGGCACGCCCGTTTCGGCGATGAGCACCGGTCCGGACGCCGGGTCCGCCGTGTCGAAGGCCCAGACGTTTCCGCTGCAGTAGTCCGCGTACACGTACCAGCCGACGAGTTCCGGCAGCGCGCTGCCGCGATAGACGCGGCCGCCCGTGACGGAGCAGCCGAAGTCGTGCGTGTACTCAGCGCGAGGGAGCGTCAGGCCCGTGGTGTCACACGTGGCGGCACGGAAGCAGGAGCTGCCCTCCATGACGTTCCAGCCGTAGTTCTTGCCGCGCTCGACGAGGTCGACCTCCTCGATGGCATCCTGGCCGACGTCGCCGGCCCACAGCGCGCCCGTCTGCGGGTCAAAGCTGAAGCGCCACGGGTTGCGGAAGCCGAAGGCGAAGATCTCCGGCCGTCCGCCGCCGCCGACGAACGGGTTGTCGGGCGGGACCGTGTAGCCGGCGCCGCCGGAGACGTCGATGCGGAGGATGCTGCCGAGCAGCGTCTGCGTGTTCTGCGCGTTGCCCTGCGGGTCGCCGCTCGACCCGCCGTCGCCCAGGCCGACATACAGCATGCCGTCCGGACCGAAGGCGAGCGCGCCGCCGTTGTGATTCGGATACGGCTGCTCGACCTCCAGCAGCACCTGCTCGGATGCGGGGTCGGCGGTGTCGCCCGGCGCGCGGAAGCGCGATAGCGTCGTGCGGCGGGGGTTGTCTTTGCTGTAGTAGATGTAGAACGCGCGCGACGTGGGGAAGTCCGGCGCGAAGGCGATGCCGAGCAGCCCCTCCTCATTGTCGAGGTCGCGCTTGATGCGGTCACGGATGTCGAGGAACGTCTCCGCGCTGTCCTCGCCGGCGCCCACGGCATAGATCACGCCCTCCTGCGTGAGGACGACGGCGCGGTCGTCGCCTGGAATCAGCTCGTACGCGACCATGCGCGTGAAGTTGGCCGCCGGGACGGCGTCGACCAGCGTGTAGGCGCCCGCGCGCACCTCGGGTTCGGACGCTGGCGTGGGGGCAGCGGCCGTCGGCGTCGTCGCCGGCGGGCTGGCCGACGCCGGCGCTTGTGGCGATGGCGACGGAGTTGCCTCGTCGCCTCCGCCGCACGCCGCGGCGGCGGCAAGCAGCCCGCACAGCAGGATGGCGGCGATGCGTCCTCGCCGCGTCGCGCCGCCGAACCGGACCATTCCTCCTCCTGTCGCTTGTTCGCCTGCCGCCGTCCGCCCTATTTGCGGACGAGCCGGTACACGGCGTTGTTGAAGGTGACAGCGTAGAGCTCGCCGCCGCCGTCCCGCATGAACGACACGATCGCCGTACCCGTGTCGGCGAGCGGGATCGCCGGGCCGGAGCCTTCCGCATTCACGGCCCAGACACGCCCACTGCAGAAGTCGCCGTAGACGTACCAGCCGCGCAGCTCGGGCATCGCCGCCCCGCGGTAGACGTGGCCGCCGCTGATCGAGCATCCGTACTGGTGGCTGTACGTGATGCGGGGCGGGATGGCGCCCGGGGCGTTGCAGGGCTGCTTGAAGCAGGCGTCGCCCTCGAACTGGCTCCAGCCGTAGTTGCCGCCGGCGACGACACGGTCGACCTCCTCCCACGCGCTCTGGCCCACGTCCGCCGCCCAGAGCTGGCCGGTGTCGCGATCGAAGCTCAAGCGCCAGGGGTTGCGGAAGCCGTAGGCGTAGATCTCCGGGCGGCCACCGCCCCGGGCGAACGGGTTGTCCGGCGGGATCGTGTACCCGCCCGGCCCGGAGACATCGACGCGGAGGACCTTGCCGAGCAGGCTGCCGCGGTCTTGCGCGTAGTTGTGCGGGTCGCCTGCCGAGCCGCCGTCGCCGAGGGCGATATAGAGCATGCCATCGGGCCCAAAGGCGAGCGCGCCACCGTTGTGGTTCGTGTACGGCTGGTACACCTCCAGCAGCACCTGCTCCGAGGAAGGAGCCGCGCTGGCGCCGGATGCGGTGAACCGCGAGATACGGCCGATGCGCCCAGGCAGCCCGCGCACACTCGGCGTATCGCCCGGGGCGGTGTAATGGACGTAGAAGCGCCCACTCGTCGCGTAGTCGGGCGCGAACGCGAGTCCCAGCAGGCCCTCTTCGTCATCCGGCGACGGGTGCAGGCGGTCGCGCAGGTCCAGGAACAGGCTCGACGGCTCAGACGCATCGACGAGGCTGGAGCGGTGGATGACGCCCCCCTGCGTGAGCACGACGGCGTGTGCCGGGTCGCCGGGGATGGGCTCGACCTGCACCATGCCGCTAAACGTTATGTTCGAGAATGATTGCTGGAATCGGTACCCGTTCGGCGGCGGGCAGGCGGCGGACGCGAAGGCGAACCCGCAGAGGGCGAGAGGGAAGAGCGCACGCAGGACCATCGTGACCTCCAATCAGAGAATGGTACGCAGGAACCACGCTCGCCGCCGCTCTCATCTGGTAGCGTTCCCGCAACAAATGTGTCTGCCGGCCCGGAGGAGCGAGGCACGTGCGACAACGCATCGTCATCCCGCTGGCCGTCGAGGCCGCCATCATGGTCACGGCCTATCTTGCGTACGAGGCCGTGCGGCGCCTCGTCGTCTCAGAGCCAGCCGCCGCGTTCGCGCACGCCTCCCGCATCATCTCGATCGAGCGGCGGCTCGGCATCTTCCTGGAGCCTGACCTGCAGCGGCTGATCATCGACCATCACTGGCTGGTCACGCTGTTCAACTGGATCTACGTCTGGGGCTACTTGCCGGCCATCGTGGTCGCGGCCATCTACCTGTTCCTCGCACACCGTCACGCGTATGGCCGCTACCGAAACGCCTTCCTGCTCTCGGGGGCGATGGGGCTGGCGGTCTTTGCCTCGCTGCCGGTGGCGCCGCCGCGCATGTTCCCGGAGCTGGGCTTCGTCGACACCGTCCACCTCAACTCCGACGTGTACCGGTCCGTCCACAACACCGGCCTCGTGAACGAGTTCGCGGCGGTGCCCAGCTTCCATTTCGGCTGGACGCTCCTCGTCGGCATCGCCCTGTGGCAGACGGCGAGGCGCGCCGCGATCCGCGCGGCGGCGGTGCTGCTCCCCGCGGCCATGCTGGCCGCGATCGTGCTCACGGCGAACCACTACGTCCTCGACGCGCTGGCGGGCGCGCTGCTGGTGCTCTGCTCGCTGGCCGTGATCTGCTGGATCGAATCGCGCTGGCCGCGCAGCCGCGAGATGGCGCCCCGCGACACGCAGGCTGTCCGTTAACAGAGCGAATCTCGTACGGGCCGGGCTTGACCGTCGCTTAATGGCGATTAACCGCGCGTTAATCGGCGCGCTCTAGGGTGCCGATCGATCAGGAGCTGTCCTGGTGGGTTGACGGGCCCAGGGTATGGCCCGGTGGAGAAGGAGCAAGACATAGTGTTCGGTTCCCGCGGTATACGAAGGAGGTCCGTGCTGTCGGCCATGGCCGGCCTCGCGGCGCTCAGCGCCGTCGCGTTCGCGGCATGCGGCGATGACGACGACAACGATGGTGGGGCTCCCACGGAGCCGGCCGCTCCCACCAGCCAGAGCACGACGAGCGGTGGCGGCGGCGGCATCGACTACGGATCGTTGAGTGGCGAGATCCGCATCGACGGCTCGTCGACGGTGTTCCCGATTTCGGAGGCCGTCGCCGAGGAGTTCCGCAGCGAGGCGAGCGGGGTGCGCGTGAACGTCGCGTTCTCCGGCACGGGCGGCGGCTTCGAGCGGTTCTGCCGCGGCGAGATCCAGGTGAGCGACGCCTCTCGTCCGATCGAGCCGGACGAGGTGCAGGCGTGCGCCGACGCGGGCATCGACGACATCATCGAGCTGCAGGTGGCGATCGACGCGCTGAGCGTTGTGGTGAACCCGGCGAACGACTTCGCGGACTGCATGACGGTCGAACAGTTGCACCGGGTCTTCACCGGGCAGGCGCAGCGGTGGTCGGACCTCGACCCGTCGTGGCCGGACGATGAGATCGTGCTGTTCTTCCCGGGGACGGACTCCGGCACCTTCGACTATTTCGTGGAAGCGGTGATCGAGGGGGTGGACGAGACCGCGACGCACACGGGCGACGGCACGACATCCGAAGACGACAACGTGCTGGCGCAGGGCATCGAGGGCGAGGAGAACGGGCTGGGGTACTTCGGGTTCGCGTACTTCCAGGAGGCAGGGCAGCAGCTCCGGGCGGTCGCCATTGACGGTGGCGAAGGCTGCGTGGAGCCCTCCATCGAGACGGCGCTCGACGGTTCGTACCAGCCGCTCAGCCGGCCGCTCTTCATCTACACCCGCGAGTCCTTCCTGCGGGAGCGACCAGAGGTGCTGGGCTTCATCAAGTTCTACATCGACAACGCGAACGAACTGGCGCAGGACGTCGGCTATGTGCCGATGCCGGACAGCCTGCAGGCCGAGCAGGAAGCGAAGATCGAACCCTTCCTGCCCTGAGCACACGCGAGAGGCGAACGGCCCGAAGCCGCGGCTTCGGGCCATTCATGCCTCAATCATCGCCGTTAACAGTCCGTTAACGCGGCAGCCGTAGCCTGCGCGGGTGAGAGCGGATTCGGCCCGGCCGGGGAGCGCTACGGCGCGTCGCGCATGAACCGAACCATGCGGGCGCTTGTGCTCGCAGCGGGAGGCGTCATGGCGAGCTCCGTATTGGCGGCAGGATGCGGATGGGGCCAGCGGAGCACCGTCCGGATCGACGGCTCGTCGACGGTGTTCCCGATCACCGAGGCCGTCGCGGAGGAGTTTGCGCACGTCGACCGCGAGGTGCGCGTGAACGTAGGCTTCTCGGGGACGGGCGGCGGCCTCGAGCGCTTCTGCCGTGGGGAGATCGAGATCAGCAACGCGTCGCGGCCCATCAGAGACGACGAAGCCGCGGCGTGCGCCGCGGAAGGGATCACCGACATCGTCGAGCTGCAGGTGGCGATCGACGCGCTGACCGTCATGGTGCATCCGCAGAACGACTTCGCGGAGTGCCTGACAGTCGAGGAACTCCACCGCATCTTCAGCGGTGATGCGACGCGCTGGTCCGACGTCGATCCCGCGTGGCCATCCAACCGCATCGCGCTCTACTTCCCGGGCACCGACTCCGGTACGTTCGACTATTTTGTCGAGGCCGTCATCGAGGGCGTCGACGAGGCCGCGACGCATACCGGTGAGGGCACATCGTCCGAAGACGACAACGTGCTCGCGCAGGGCATCGCCGGCGACGCGAACGCGCTGGGGTACTTCGGCTTCGCCTACTACCAGGAGGCCGGCCGGAGCCTGAAGGCCGTGGCAATCGACGGTGGTGACGGCTGCGTTAGGCCATCGATCGAGACGGCGAGCGATGGTTCGTACCAGCCGCTGAGCCGGCCGCTCTTCATCTACACGCGCGAGTCCTTCCTGCGGGAGCGGCCGGAGGTGCGGCAGTTCAGCCGGTTCTATTTGGACAACGCGGAGGCGCTGGCCGAGGAGGTGGGATACATCGCGCTGCCCCCTGACCTCCTCGCCGAGCAACGGGCGAAGATCGAGCCGTTCCTCGACGCGGAGCCGGCGGAATGATGGAGACGACACCCCGTCGACGCGCACCGACCGCGGACGACCTGCGCCGCAGGCCAATGCGGCACCTCAACGAGCGCTTGATCGAGCTGGCGCTCGCGGCCTGCGCGACAGTCTCGCTGGTCACGACGGTGGCGATCGTCTTCGTGCTCTTCAGCGAGACGGCGACGTTTTTCCAGGAGGTGTCGTTCCAGGACTTCTTCCTCGAGACGGAGTGGCAGCCGCTGTTCAACCCCGTTTCGTTCGGGATCTGGGAGCTGGTGGCGGGGACGGTGAACGTCGTCATCTGGTCGCTGGTGTTCGCGCTGCCCGTCGGCCTCGCGGCGGCGATCTACCTGAGCGAGTACGCGCACCCCAACACGCGCCGCATCCTCAAGCCGGTCCTCGAGGCGCTGGCCGGCGTGCCGACGGTGGTGTACGCCTACTTCGCGCTCACCGTGGTCACGCAGGACATCCTGATCCCGCTCGCCGGCGAGGACGACGCGATCTTCGGGGACCGCATCTCGTTCTTCAACTCGCTGGGCGCCAGCCTGATGCTGGCGGTGATGATCCTGCCGACGATCGCATCGATATCCGAGGACGCGATGGCGAACGTGCCGCGCGACCTTCGCGAGGCGGCCTACGGCCTGGGCGCGACGCGGCTGGAGGTGGCGACGCGGGTGGTGCTGCCGGCGGCGCTCTCGGGCGTTGTCGCCGCGGTGCTGCTGGCGATCGCGCGCGTCGTGGGCGAGACGATGATCGTCGCCATCGCCGCCGGTTCGACGCCGAACCTCACGCTCTCACCGCTCGAGAGCATCCAGACGATGACCGGCTACATGCTGCAGGTTGGGCTCGGCGACGCGGCGCGCGGGACGGTCGACTACCAGTCTTTGTTCGCCGTCGGCGCCGTGCTCTTCGTGATGACGCTGGCACTGAACATCGGCGCGCAGGTCCTGGTCAACCGCTTCCGGGAGGTGTACGAGTAATGGCGGTGGAGCGGGCGGCCGCCCCGCTGGCGACGCTGGCGGCGTCGGGCGCGGTAGCGCGGCGCCAGGCCGTGTCGCGCGGGTCCCGGTACGTGCTGCTGGGCGCGACGCTCATCGGCGTCGCCGTGCTGCTGTTCCTGGGGTACGAGACGGTCGACCAGGGATGGTCCCGGCTGAGCATCGACTTCCTCACGAACTACCCGTCGAGGTTCGCTGACAGAGCGGGGCTTCGCTCGTCGATCCTCGGCACCGTCTGGGTGCTGTCGCTGACGATCGTGCTGGCGATCCCGGTCGCGATCGGGACCGCGATCTGGATGGAGGAGTTCGCGCCGCGGAACAAGCTGCTGGCGCTGGTGCAGCTGAACCTGGCGAACCTCGCGGGCGTGCCGAGCATCATCTACGGCATCCTCGGGCTCGCCGTCTTCGTGCGGTTCCTCGACCTGGGGCCCAGCATCCTGGCCGGGGCGCTGACGCTGACGCTGATGATCCTGCCGATGACGGTGATCGCGTCGCAGGAGGCGATCCGGCAGGTGCCGTCGAGTATTCGCGAGGGGGCGCTCGCGCTGGGTTCCACGCGCTGGCAGATGGTGCGCTACCACGTCCTGCCGGGCGCGATGCCAGGGATCATGACCGCGCTCATCCTGGCGATCTCGCGGGCAGCCGGCGAGACGGCGGCGCTGATCATGATCGGCGCGTTCACCTTCATCGCCTTCGACAACACGAGCGTCCAGGACGACTTCACGACGGTGCCGGTGCAGATTTACAACTGGACGATCCGGCCGCAGGAGGCGTTCCGGCAGAATGCCGCCGCGGCCATCATCGTCCTCATGGTGGCGATCCTGACGATGAACCTGGCGGCGGCGATCATCCGGGAGCGCTTCCGCCGCCCGTAGCGCGGGCCGGGAGCAAGACATCGGGCAAGCCCGAAAGGTGCGATAATGACGAAGACGGTTGAAGTGGCACGAGAAGTAGAGGGACGCCTGACCGCGACTGAGACGCTCCCGGCAACAGAACGCATCTCGCGGCCGGCGGAGACGCCGATCATCGAGGTGGAGCACTTCAGCGCCTATTACGGCGCGTTCCGCGCGCTGCACGACGTCTCGTTCCAGATCCCGGAGCGGAAGATCACGGCGCTCATCGGCCCGTCCGGCTGCGGGAAAAGCACGCTGCTGCGCTGCATCAACCGCATGAACGACCTGGTCCCGTCCTTCCGGCGGGAGGGCAAGATGCTGTACCACGGGCTCGACCTGTACGCGAAGGAGGTCGACGCGGTGGAGGTACGGCGGCGCATCGGGATGGTGTTCCAGAAGCCAAACCCGTTCCCCAAGTCAATCGCGGAGAACATCGTCTTTGGCCCGCGCGTCAACGGGATGAAGTTCAACACGGCGGAGCTGGTGGAGCGCGCGCTGCGGCAGGCCGCGCTCTGGGACGACGTGAAAGACAAGCTGAAGCAGTCCGGGCTGACGCTTTCTGGCGGGCAGCAGCAGCGTCTCTGCATCGCGCGGGCGCTGGCGACGCAGCCCGAGATCATCCTCATGGACGAGCCGTGCAGCGCCCTGGACCCGGTCGCGACGCTGAAGATCGAGGACCTGATGAGGGACCTGGCGCGCGACTACACGATCGTCATCGTCACGCACAACATGCAGCAGGCCGCGCGCGTGGCGGACTACACCGCCTTCCTGATGATGCGGCCTGACCGCGCCGGCGAGCTGGTGGAGTTCGGCGAGACGGAGCAGGTGTTCACCCAGCCCCGCGACAAGCGCACGGAGGACTACATCACAGGACGCTTCGGGTAGGAGCCTGCCATGACACGCGAACTCTTCGCACGCAAGCTACGGGAGATGCAGGACGACGTGCTGATCATGGGCAGCATGGTCGAGAAGGCGGTCCTGCGGTCCATCGAGGCGCTGCGCACGCGCAACGTGGACCTGTCGAACGCCGTCGTCGCCGAGGACATGCAGATCAACGCCAAGCGCTACGAGATCGAGGAGAAGTGCATCCAGACGATCGCGCTGCAGCAGCCGATGGCGGCCGACCTGCGTGTGCTCGTCGCGATCTTGTTCATCTCGAACGAGCTGGAGCGCATGGCGGACCACGCGGAGGGGATCGGCCGCATCAACCTCATGCTGGGCGAAGAGCCGCTGCCGCCGGCGATCGGTGAGATCTGGGAGATGGCGGAGCGCGGCGCCGACATGCTGCGGCGCTCCCTCACCGCCTTCGTCGAAAAGGACGCGGAGAGCGCGCGCCGCATCTGCGACGAGGACGACGCGATCGACGACCTCTACGACAGGGCGCACACCAAGCTCATCCACGACATCATCCGCACGCCCGCGGACATCGAGCGCATCACGTACCTCATCTGGACATCGCACAACCTGGAGCGCATCGCCGACCGGGTGACGAACATCTGCGAGCGCATCATCTTCATGGTCACGGGACAGCTGGAGGAGACGAACGTCTCGCGCTACTGACGCCGCGGCGTCGCGCGATGGCGTTGTACCGATGACGACGGAACCGGCCGCCCCATCGCACGCCTCGGCGAAGACCGTCCTCGTCATCGAGGATGAGGCTAGCCTCGCCTCGACGCTCTCGTACAACCTGCGCAAGAACGGCTTCAACGTCAGCTCCGCGGCCGATGGCGTCGAGGGCCTGCAGGCGGCGCGCCGCGACCGGCCGGACGTCATCGTGCTCGACCTGATGCTGCCCAGGATGGACGGCCTCGAAGTCTGCCGCCGCATCCGCGCCGACTCCGACGTCCCGATCCTGATGCTGACGGCGAAGGCGGAGGAGCTGGACAAAGTGGTCGGCCTGGAGATGGGCGCGGACGACTATCTGACGAAGCCGTTCTCCATGCGCGAGTTGCTGGCGCGCGTCCGCGCGCTGCTGCGCCGTGCGGCCGCGCGGCCGGCCGGCGACGACGCCTCCCGCATCTCGGCCGGGCCCATCGAGCTGGACGCCCGCGGCCGGACCGTCACGCGCGGCGGCGCGGAGATCGCGCTGAAGCCGAAGGAGTTCGACCTGCTCTTCTTCCTGGCCAAGAACGCGGGCCAGGTGTTCACGCGCGAGCAGCTTCTGGAACATGTCTGGGGGTACGATTTCTTCGGGGGGAGCCGGACGGTCGACGTCCACATCCGGTGGCTGCGGGAGAAGCTCGAGGAGGACCCGAGCAAGCCGCGCCACCTGCTGACGGTGCGAGGCATTGGTTACAAGTTCGTCCGCTAGGGGCCGACGGCTGCCGGTGGACGGTGGCGTCATCGTCACCGTGGGCGCGTACGTCGCCGTCGTCCTGGTCGCCGCGCTGGTGGTGATCTTCTCGACCGACCACGACTGGCGAGCGTGGGCGATCCTCGCCGGCATCGTCGTGCTGCTGGGCGCGGCGACGCTGGCGCTCCTGGCGCCGCGCCTGCGCAACCTGGACGAGCTGACGGCGACAGCGCAGGCGCTGGCGGCAGGACGCGCCGACGCGCGCGTGATCGTCGAAGACGGCGTGCTGGCGCCGCTTGCCGTCGCGCTGAACGCCGCCGCCGCCACCTTCGAGCGCACCGTCGGCATGCTCCGGCTGGAACGCGCGCAGCTCGACGCGCTGCTGAACGCCAGCAGCGACGCGATCGTGGCGGTGGACCGCATCGGCCGCATCGTCTACCGCAACGAGGCCGTGCGCGAGATCTTCGGGGCAGCCGCCCCCACCGAGAACGGCCGCCCGTTCATCGAAGTGGTGCGTGACCACGACCTCAACGAGTTGATCACCGCAGCGGCGCAGCGGGGCGAGCGCAGCGTGCGCGTCGTCGCCTACGGGCCGGCGCAGCGGTGGCTGCAGGCCATGGCCGTGCCCATCGAGGGCGGCGGCGAGTGGGCGGCGCTGGCCGTGTTCCACGACCTCACCGAGGTGCGCCGCCTCGACAGCGTGCGGCGCGACTTCATCAGCAACGTCTCGCACGAGCTGCGGACGCCGCTGGCGGGCATTCGCGCGGCGGCGGAAACGCTGCAGGAAGGCGCGCTGGACGACCCGTCGGCCGCCGCGGAGTTTCTGGGCCACATCCAGCGCGAGACGGACCGCATGACACAGCTCGTCGAGGAGCTGCTGGAGCTGTCGCGCATCGAGTCGGGCGCGGCGCCCATGCGGTTCGCGCAGGTCGATGCGGCGACGGTGGTATCGGATACCGTGCGGCGGTTCGAGCGGCAGGCGGAGCGCGCGGGGCTATCGCTGTCGGCGTCGGTGCCGGCGTCGCCGCTGACGGTGATCGCGGACGCCGAACGCCTCGAGCGCGCGCTGGGCAACCTGGTGGCCAACGCGATCAAGTTCACGCCGGCTGGCGGCTCGATCACCGTCAGCGCGGCCGAGGATAGCGGCATGATCGCGATGAGCGTGCGCGATACCGGGGTGGGCATCGAGCCGGAAGCACAGCCGCGTGTGTTCGAGCGCTTCTACAAGACGGACCGTGGCCGCGGGAGCGGGGGCACCGGGCTGGGCCTGGCGATCGTCAAGCACATCGTGCGGGCGCACGAGGGCAGCGTATCGGTCGAAAGCCAGCCGGGGATGGGGTCGACGTTCACGATGCGTCTTCCCCGGCGCTAGCCGGCCCGGCGCTAGACGCCGGGCCCGAGACGGGCGCGGACCGCCGCCGCGTCGAGCCCCCGGACCTCTATCAGCTTGCTACGAGACTGCGCCCCGCCAGCGAGCGACAGGTCCGAGCGCGCGACGCCGAGACGGCTGGCCAGCAGGCGCAGCAGCGCCTCGTTCGCCTTGCCGCCCTCCGGCGGTGCCGAGACGCGCGCCCGCAGCACGTCGCCGTCCCATCCCTCGATGGCGTCGCGGCCGCCACGCGGCGTCAGGCGGACGGCGATGCGGGTGGCGCCGCTCACGGCCACCGCCCGAGGACGGGGGGTTGACATCGGTGGGAGAATTGAGGGGAGAAGGCCAGCAGAAATCACACTCCTCCGCGTTGCGCGATGCGGCCCGTACCGGCGTCACCCCCGGCGCTGCGTCCCGGCCGCATCAGCGCGTTATGCGTTCAAACCGCCGCCACGATAGCGGCTCCCTGCGCGTGCCGCCGGGTCGCCTGCCTCGAAGCCTCCGCCCATCACGCAGCAGCGGTCAACCGCGCAGCGCCGGCTCTGGGCCCGCGCGCCATTCGTTCCGCCGCCGCCGCGCCCGGCGCGAACACCTCCCCCAATGTAGATTCGGCGCACCGACGCCGTGCTACGATCACACCATGCGGCGACTGGTTGCGCTGTCGATGGCGTTAGCGGCGATGCTCGCGGCGTGCGGCGGCGATGACGCGCCGTCTCCCACCGCGACGCCCGCGCCCTCGGAGACCGCGATGGCGCCAACGCCAACGCTCACGCCGTTCCCCACGTTCACGCCGACGCCGGAGGTCACCGCCAGCCAGCCGATCGTCGTCGGCGGCGACGTGCGCCTGCGCGCGGAGCCCAACACCCGCTCCGAGGTCGTCGGCGAGCTGCCCGACCACGCGCCGCTGCGCCTGCATCAGGCCGTCCGCGGCGAGAACTGGCTGGTAGGCTCGCAGACGTGGGTATCGACATCGCCGGAGTGGGCCAGCACCTGGTACGAGCTGGACGACGGCAGCTACATCTATGCCGCGTTCGTGTTCTGGCTCCAGCCCGGCGAAGTGTCGCCGCTGCTCGACCCCGGCGGCGCGGAGAAGTGGATCGACGTCAACGTCACCACCCAGACGGCGCGGGCGATGGTGGGCGACCAGGCGGTGTACACGGCGCCGGTCTCGTCCGGGTCGCCGCAGTTCCCCAGTCCGCTGGGGTCGCACCGCATCGAGAAGGGCGGACGGCTGGCCGTCGAGCGGATGACGGCCGCACAGGCCGGCTATACCGCCCAGCAGGCGACGTACGACGTCGAGCGCGTGCTGTTCACGCAGTACTACGACCTCAACGGGAACGCGCTGCACCTCAACTACTGGCGGCCGGCGAGCGTCTTCGGGCGCCAGGCGACGAGCCACGGCTGCATCGGCATGCAGCTCCACGACGCGCAGTACTTCTGGCTGTTCGGCGAGGAAGGGATGCGCGTCGAGATCCACGCGTGACCGCGCTGCGGGCACCGGCTAGGGCAGGTCCTCGAACAGGTCCTGCAGCAGCTTGCCGTCCGGGACCGGCGGCGTCGCCCGGTAGAACCACTCGCGCGCGAAGAGGCGGCGGCTGAGGTCGTCGGGCATCTTCAGGAAGATGTCAGAGTCCGAGAGCTGCGACGCGTGGGCGCGGAACGCCTCCAGCTTGCGGCCGTACTCCGCGCTCACATCGACGACGACGTTCGGCGTCACACGGGGCAGCCGCATCATCTCCTCCGCGTCGCCGGGAGGGTCGACGGCCGACCCCGTACGCTGCTGCAGCTCCCGCATGACGGACTGGAACTCGTCGACGGGGATGCAGTTGTAGAAGAGCGCCTTCGCCTGCCAGGGTGGCCCGCTGGTCGGGTACCTGGCCGGGTCAGCGGCGGCGTGGAATGCGGCCGTTGCGTGGTGATGCGTGGCGATGTGGTCCGGGTGCCCGTAGCCGCCGCTTTCGTCCCACGTCACGACGATGGCCGGCTTCACCTCGCGGATGATGCGCGTGATGAGGTGGACGACGGCGTCGGGGTGCGCGTTGATGAAGGCGCGCGGGTCTTCGTTATCGGCCGTGCCCTTCATGCCGGAGTCACGGAAGCCCAGGAAGCGCACGTCGCTGACGCCGACGATGCGCATCGCCTCGCGCAGCTCGCGCTCGCGGACGAGGTGCAGGTTCTCGGGCGTTGCGTCCACACCCGGCGCGATCTCGCCGGCCTCGCCGCGGGTCGCGCACACCATCGTGATCGGCACGCCGCGGCTGCTGTAGCGCGCCATGATGCCCGCGAGCCCGAAGGTCTCGTCATCCGGGTGCGCGAAGACGGCCAGGATCCCGTTCTCTGGCATCTCACGTCCTTTCCGGTTGAGTGTAGCGCGGTGGGGCGCGTGCAGCCGCTGGCAGCCATGCCCTCTACCGTGCTATCACATGCAAATGCCGAGCGTCACTCTTCCATTCGGCGACGCCGCGGTCGAGGCCGACCTCCCGGCGCGCGCCCGCGTCATCTCACGCGGCGGCGGCAGCGCCGGCGCGGGCGCCGCGCTGCATCCCGTCGCAGACCTCGATGCGGCGGTGCG
>DATMAH010000069.1:0-2317 GCA_035583735.1 Dehalococcoidia bacterium | reverse complement strand
GCCGCCCCTGCGACACTTCGAGGTCGGCGTGGGCGCGGACGAGCTGCGCGTACATGCGCTCCAGCTCGTCGTTGCGGTGGCGCAGGGCCGCTTCAGCGCGCTCGCGTTCGATGGCGAGACCGGCGATGTGCGTGGCGATGCGCACCAGATCGCGCTCGCGCTCCGTCGGCTCGTAGACGTCCCGCCTATAGATGGCGAAGGTGCCGGTGACGGCGCCGCCCGGCGAGAAGATCGGCGTCGACCAGCATGAGCGCAGGTGGTACTGCCGGCACGCCTCGCGGAAGCGCTCGTCCGGGTGCGCCTGGATGTCGGCGATGACGACTTCCTGCCCGCGCGCGGCCGCCGCGCCGCATGCGCCGACATCCGGGCCGATGACGAGGCCATCGACCAGCGCGTTGTACGCGGCGGGGAGGCTGGGCGCCGCCGCGTGCCGCAGCTGAAGCCTCGTCTCGTCGACCAGCAAGACGGAGCAGAGCGAGCCGGGCGCGTGCTCCTCCACCGTGACGGCGATCCGCTCCAGCACGTCCGGCAGCGCGGCGCCCGCCGCGACCATCTCGAGCAGGCGCCGCTGCGACTCGAGCAGCGCCTCTGCGTACTTCCGTTCCGTGATGTCCTGCGCGATGGAAAACAGCAACGCGCGCCCTTCGATCTCGACCGGCGCGGTGTGCACCTCGACGTCGCGGATCTCGCCGCTTCTCAGCCGGTGTTTGAACTGGAAGGTCGTGCGGCCGGCGTGCAGCGCGGAGCGAATGGCGGCCTGCAGCTCGGCGCGCGGCAGCGTGTTGATCAGGGCGACGTTCCGGCCAACGAGCTCTTCGCGACGGTAGCCGTAGAACGCGCAGCCCGGCTCGTTGATGTCGACGATCGTCCCTTCTTCGTCGATCAGATACCGCACGACGCTGTGATTCTGGTAGATCGCCCGGTAGCGCTCTTCGCTCTTGCGCAGGTCCATCTCCACGCGCTTCTGCTCGATGCCCAGCGTCAGCGTGCGGGCGATCGAGTCAAGGGCGTCGATGGCCGGCTGGGGTAGCTCGTCTGTCGTGAGCAGACTCAGCGCGCCGACCGCGTGGTCGTTCAGCACCAGGGGGAAAATCGCGTACGACACCTGGCCGCGGTAGCCGGCCTTCTCCACGACGGCGCGCGCCTCGGGCGCGTTCCGCAGGTCGATCACCACGCGACGGCAGCCGCGCGCGGCGCGGTCGAGCCAGGCTTCCGCCTCCGCCACTTCCGGCGACGTCCGGTCGTAGCTGAGGCCGGCGGTGACCTCCTGGCAGATCCCACCGTCCTCGGAATAGCGGGCGATGCGTACCGCCGTCGCGCCGGTCCCTCGCTGGACAGCCTCCGCCGAGCGCCGGAGCATGTCCTCGGTCGACTGGCTTTCAACAAGGATGGTGCCGATCTCGCTCGAGATGGCGGCGGCGCGCGCACGTTCCGCCGCGGCATGCTGTTCGCGTACGCGCTCGGTGACGTCCACCATGATGCCGGTGAAGCCCGTGAGCGCGCCACGCGCGTCACGAAGCGGCGCGTGGTGCACCTCGTACGTCCGCTCTCCCACGGAGCGCACGTCCGTGAAGGTCTCGCCGCGGAGCGCGCGGCGGACGTCCTCGGCGACGTGAGGGTCGCCCCCAGCGACGTCGATGATGCGCCGGCCCACCCACTCGCCGGGTGCCGCACCCATCGCCTCGAGGGCACGCCCCTCGCACAGCGTCAGCACGCCGTCCAGGTCGGCGGCGAACATCACCACCGGCGCCCCGGAGACGAACGCCTGCAAGCGCTGCTCGCTTTCCAGCAAGGCGTTCGCCACCTGCACGCGCTCGGTGATGTCGCGGATGACGATGACCGCCCGTCGCTCGTCGCCCCGTATGCGGGGATTCATGGAGACTTCCACCCAGACATAGTGGCCATCGGCATGTCGCGCGCGGAACGCCTTGGTGCCCGCGTCATCTTCAGCGAGGGCGCGCGCGTACTTGGATGCCACATCCGGGCGGTCGTCGGGATGCACCAGGTCCAGCGCCGGCGTGCCCAGCAGGTCCTCCGCCCGGTATCCGAGCATGCGGCTGACGTTCGGGCTGACGTACGCGAAGTGGCTCTGCGCGTCGATCTCGCAGACGACGTCGAACATCCGGGCCACGATGCTCTCGAAGCGCGCGTCGCTGACGACGGGCGCGCTGGCGCCGTCCGGCGGCGGTGTGAGCCAGGGCTCGCGTTCGCTCTGCTCGTCCACTCCACCCATCCTGGGTAAGACATCAACCCGCGCCGCGGGCGTTCACTGTCGTGCCTGTCCCCCCACATTCATATCGGCATCACCTACCGGCGG
>DATMAH010000068.1:0-5774 GCA_035583735.1 Dehalococcoidia bacterium | reverse complement strand
ACCGGGCGGGCCAAACGCGCCTGCCGCCGCAACAGCGGGGTGACAACCGGCCGGGAAACGCCGGCTCACGCCACTTCGTAGCCGTGGAAGCGGAAGACGCGGTCCTGCACGCCTTCGATCGAGGCGACGCCTTCCGCAAGGAGGTCCGCGAGGAACGTCTCGCGGGCGGCGAGCGCCTCGAGGAGCTCCTGCTCCTCCATCCGCAGGCGGCGGGCGACGGCGTTGATCTGGGCCGGCGTCGTGAGGATGTCGAAGCCGTCGTCCTCGGGGCGCCAGCGGGCGACGGTAGAGCGGTCGTACCCGGCGCCGAGCGGCTCCAGGACCGAGACCTCGGCGACCCGGCGGATGCGGCGCCCGTCTCGCACGCCGATGTGCAACGGCACCACGAACGTCAGGTAGCCGATGTTGCGCGCCGGCACGTCGCACTCGTCGGCCAGCTGCTCGATGACGCCCTCCACCGTGTCCGCGTGCATGGTCGACGCCATCGAGTAGCCGTCGGCCATCAGCTCGAACGCGCGCTGCACGTACGGGCCCCAGGAGTACACCGGCAGGTGGTCGCTGATCTCGTTGATGAGGATGTACGTGGGCGGCTCGTCGGCCCTGGGCGGCGGGGGCAGGCGGAACGTCTCACCCCAGCCGCGCGTGAAGTAGACCGACGCGTCCGGCCGCGCGAAGGCGAGCAGCGCCGTCAGGATCGTCGTCTTGCCGGCGCCGGGCGGGTCGGCGGCGAGCACGATCGAGGCGCCGCGCTCGACCCCGAGCCAGAGCATCGCGGCGACGCGCGGAGGCATCGTGCCAGCGGCGATGATCTCGGTGATCGAGAGGGCTTGCGGCTGGTTGTAACCGTGCCACCCCCACCACGACTCTGGTTGATTGAGCGCCTTCACTCGCCCATGATAACGAAGCGTCAATGAGACGACGGGGCGCCGCCGGCGAGCGCGCGTCCGCGCGCCGAGTGAGGAGCCGTGATGAAGCAGGCCGTGCTGACGAAGCCGGGGGCGTTCGAGATCGAAGAGGCCGGGCGGCCGGAGCCGGGACCGGGGCAGGTGCTCGTGCGCATGCGGGCGACAGGCGTCTGCGGCAGCGACCTGCACTTCTATCGCGGGGAGTTCCCCCTGCCGCCGCGCTTCGTGCTGGGCCACGAGTGTGCGGGCGAGGTCGCGGCGCTGGGAGAGGGCGTGACCGGTCTGGAGGTGGGCGACCGCTGCGCGCTGGAGCTCTTCACCGTGTGCCTGACGTGCGCGCACTGCCGGACAGGCAACTACCAGCTCTGCGCGGCGCGGCAGGCGAATGGCCTCAACACCGCGGGCGGCCTGCGCGAGTACATGACGCTGCCGCCATACGCGCTCTACAAGCTGCCGCCGGAGGTCGATTTCGGGCTGGGGGCGCTGTGCGAGCCACTGGCGGTATCGGTGCACGGCCTGCGACGGGCGGACCTCCGCTTCGGTGAGCGCGTGGCCGTGCTCGGCGCCGGCACCATCGGCCTGACGGCGGTCGCCGCGGCAAAGGCGATGGGCGCGTCGTACGTGGCGTGCAGCGCGCGGCACCCGCACCAGAAGGAGATGGCGGAGCGGCTGGGCGCCGATGCCGTGTTCCCGGACAGCAACGAGGGCATCGGGCAGATGAACAGCGCGGTGGGGGGCGCCGACGTCGTCGTGGAGACGGTGGGCGGGACGGCGGACACGCTCGCGCAGTCGTTCGTGCTGGTAGCGCCGGGCGGGCGCATCGCCGTGCTGGGCGCCTTCACGAAGCCGGTGCAGCTCCACCCGATCATGTTCTTCGTGAAGGAGCCGACGGTGCTGGGCGCGAACTGCTACGGCCGTCCCGGCCGCTGGTCGGACTACGAGGTGGCCATCGAGATCATGCGGCAACAGGCGGAGACGATGCGGCGCCTGATCACCCATCGCTTCCCGCTGGAGGACGTAGCCGCGGCGTACGCGACGGCGGCGGACAAGAGCAGCGGCGCCATTAAGGTGCAGGTGACGCAGTAGCGCGGCCGTGGACGTGGGCTGGCCGGACGGGATGATGACCCGGCCCCACGGGGCGGGTATGATCGTCCGCGCACAGGTTGAAGGCAGCGGGAGGGGAACCCCATGCGTCTGCACGACTTCTTCGACTACCGGGCGCGCGAGGGCGCCCACAACGACTTCGCCGTCAGGGGCGACCGGCACGTCACCTACGAGGAGGCCGCGCGCGAGGTCAACCGCATCGCCAACGCCCTCATCGCGTCTGGCCTGCGGCCGGGGGACCGGGTGGCCGTCCTCTCGAAGAACAGCATCGAGTACGTGCTCTTCTATTTCGGCGCGTCGAAGGTTGGCGTCGTGCCGGTGCCGGTGAACTATCGCCTGGCGCCGCCGGAGTGGTCATACATCATCAACGACGCCGAGTCGAAGGCTGTGTTCGCGTCTGCGATGTACGCGGACGCGGTCAACGGCGTCCGCGGCGAGCTCAAGCACGCGCAGTCGTTCATCGTTGTTGGGGGCGAGGCGACGGGCTGGCGGCCGTATGCCGACTGGGTCGCGCTGCAGCCGGACACGGCGCCCGACGTCCGCGTCACGAAGGATGACGACGTATACCAGATGTACACCAGCGGCACGACGGGCAACCCGAAGGGCGCCGTGCTGACGCACCACGCCGTGACGTCGCAGCTCGCGCAGGTATCGCCGATCGCGCAGATGTCGCCCGGCGAGCGCGTGCTCATCGTGGCGCCGCTGTACCACGCAGCGGCCGCGATCACGATGTTCTCCAGCGTCTACTGGGGCGCGACCCTCTACATCCAGGAAGACTTCAACCCGGTCGATGTCGTGCGCGCGCTCGACGAGGAGCAGATCAGCGTGGCGCTCCTGGTGCCGGCGATGATCCAGGCGCTGCTGGTGTTCGTGCCGGACGTCGCGCAGCGCGAGTACCGGGACCTGCGCGAGATCATCTACGGCGCGTCCCCCATCGCTGAGGCGACGCTGCGCCGAGCCGCCGAGGTCTTCAAGTGCGACTTTGCGCAGGCATACGGCATGACCGAGACGACGGCGTGCCTGACCGCGCTTCTGCCGGCGCACCACCGGCAGGCGCTGGATGGGCGGGCCGAGCTGCTGCTCTCGGCGGGGCGCCCGCTGCCCGGCGTCGAGCTGCGCGCCGTCGACGAGGACGACCAGCCGGTGCCGCGCGGGACGGTCGGTGAGATCGTCGGGCGCGGCGACAACCTCATGCGCGGCTACTGGAACCTCCCGGACGAATCGGCGGAGGCGCTGCGCGGCGGCTGGATGCACACCGGCGATGCCGGCTACATCGACGAAGAGGGCTTCGTCTACATCCAGGACCGCGTGAAGGACATGATCGTCTCCGGCGGAGAGAACGTGTACCCGCGCCACGTCGAGGACGTGATCTTCCAGCACCCGGCCGTGGCGGACGTCGCCGTCATCGGCGTGCCTGATCCAACGTGGGGCGAGACCGTGAAGGCGGTCGTCGTCCTCAAGCAGGGCCAGACAGCGACGGCTGACGAGATCATGCAGTTCTGCGAGGGCAAGCTGGGCGGGTTCCAGCGGCCCCGGTCGGTGGACTTCATCGACGCGCTGCCGCGCAACGCGAGCGGCAAGGTGCTGAAGAAGGAGTTGCGCGCGCCGTACTGGCAGGGCCAGAAGCGCGCCGTCGCCGGCTCCTGATGCGCGCGGCGCGCGCGGTGGCGCCGGACGGACGGAGCTGACGCTCCGTCCCTACGTTCGTCTGGTTGAGGGTCGTCGCCCTTCACCAGCGACCCACGGCGCCGTCAGTCAACGGGGTCGACCTCGGTCACGTCGAGGTCGATCGACGCGGACTTCTCCTCGGGGCTGCGCGTCTCGCCGTACTTCACGAGGGGAGAGGTACCGTGACGCTGGCGGCCCTCCTGGTCGAAGTTGCGCTCGTCGCCGGCACGGTGGCGCCAGGCGTTCTCGGCCGCGCCCTCCTCGGGGTTGGTGCGCGTGTCGTCGCTGACGGGGATGGGGCCACGCGCGCCCTTCTTCGGCTTTGCCGCCGGCGTCTGTGAGATGCTCCTGCCGGTCTGTTCGTCCTGCATGCGTCCGACCCCTCCGAATGCCGCCGACCCGCCTAGCGGTCGAAGTCCCCCAGGTCTTCCTGCGACCCTTCCGCGGCGAGCCGCTGCGGCGGGGTGCCGCGCGCGCCGCGGCCGTCCTGATCCCCGGCCTTCGCGGGCGGCTCGGCGCCGCTCCCCGGCGACGCGATGCCGCCGTCGGCCTGGTTCCCCTGCGGCAGGCCATCCTCGTACGCCAGTTCGCCCGTGGGACCCGCCGGCGCGTTGGACTCACGGTTGTGCGGGATGCCCGGCTCGTCGCCGCGCCGCTGGTCGTTGCGTCGGTCGGGCATCAGTCCGTCCCTTCGCCGCGCGACTCCGTTGGCCCCGGGCGTTCGCGCTGCCCCTTCTCGATCACCTGCTCCTCGGGCGTGCCGGGCGGAGCCTCGTCGTACGGGGCGGGCCCGGCGCCGCCGGCGCCCTCATCCTCTTGCCGGCGCATCTCGCCATGCTGCATGCGCTGGTCGCCGGTCCGCGACAGCTCCGCGGCGTCGCCGCTCGCACCGGACTTGCCGGCCGGCCCGGACGGCTGGTTGCGCCGCATATCTTGCTGCTCGCGCTCTGCCTCGTCCGACATGCCCTCCGGGCGCGTGAGCTCCTCGGTGATGTGCTGCTGTTGGCCCTGTTGCGTGCTGCGCTCTCGGTCTTGCACGTATCACCAGCCTTTCGCGTGCTATCCCTCACGCGAGTCTAGGCAGCGCGAGCTAACGGCGCGGTGACAGCGCAGGACGGCGGGTGACAGCGCGCTGGCGATCCGCGCCGAAGCGGAGGGACGCGCCGGTACGTTCAGCGATCCGTCACGCGCAGCCGAGGGTACGTGACGCGAGCGCAAGCGGACGCCGCCGCAGTTCAGGACATAAGCACTGACGCACACGTTGCCGCTCTCGCAGGGGCCGCGCGCATAGGAGAATTTCCCGCGAAGCCGCCCGGGTGCATCAGCGTAGTGCTGCATCCGGCGGCGTGACGCTACGACAGCACGCCCGCGACGACGTCCCTCACGACGTCGTCCGGCACGTCGTCGCGCAGGACCGGGCGGCCGGCGTCCTCGAGCAGCACCCAGCGGATGCGGCCGCTGCTCATCTTCTTGTCCAGGCGCGTGGCGCCAAGCACCGCTTCCAGGTCGACGCCGGGAAGCCGCCGCGGCAGGCCGTAGAGGCCGAAGAGCCGCGCCTGCCGCTCACGGATGGCCAGCGGCGTGACCCCCATGCGCTCGCCGATCGCGGCGGCGGCCATCATGCCGACGCTGATCGCCTCGCCGTGGAGCACGCGCTCGTATGCGGTGGCCGCCTCGATGGCATGCCCGATCGTGTGGCCGTAGTTGAGGATGGCGCGCAGGCCGCCCTCCCGCTCGTCCTCCGAGACCACTTTCGCCTTGATGGCGGCGTTGCGGGCGACGACCTCCGTCGTCAGCTCCGGCTCGACGGCGAGCAGGCGCGCGGCGTCCCGCTCCAGCACGTCGAGCATGGGCGGATCCTGGATGAGGCCGTGCTTGATCACCTCCGCGAACCCCTCGCGGAGGGAGCGCTCGGGCAAGGACTTCAGCAGGCTGGTGTCCTGCACGACGAGCCGCGGCGGGTAGAACGCGCCGATGAGGTTCTTGCCGCGCGGATGGTCGACGCCCACCTTGCCGCCGATCGACGCGTCGACCATGGCGAGCAGCGACGTCGGCGCCTGCACCAGCGGCACACCCCGCAGGTACGTCGCGGCGACG
>DATMAH010000067.1:0-3271 GCA_035583735.1 Dehalococcoidia bacterium | reverse complement strand
CATCTCGAGCGCGGCGGCGTCGACCTCGGCGCGGGGGACGACGCGGTTGACGAGGCCGATGCGGGCGGCCTCATCGGCCCGGACGACGCGTGCGGTGAAGAGGAGGTCCTTCGCAACGGCGTCGCCGACGATGCGGGGGAGGCGCGCGCCACCGACGACGAGGCCGTAGGCGGCGCCGGGGAAGCGGAACGCGGCGTCCTCCGAGGCGATGCGAATGTCGCACATGATGGAGACGAGCGCGCCGCCGCCGTACGCGGCGCCGTTCACGGCGGCGATGATGGGCTTGCGGAGCGCCGCGAGGGCGGCGTACGTCAGGGCGAGGCCCTGGCCGCGCGTGCCCTCGTCCATGGCGGCGACGGCTTCGTTGAAGTCGGCGCCGGCGCTGAAGGCGGTGCCGGAGCCGGTGAGGACGACGCACTTCACCTCGGGGTCGGCATCGAACTCCTGCAGCGCCGTGCTGACGGCGACGTCGAGGTCGCGGTTGAAGGCGTTGCGCTGCTCGGTGCGCGTGAGGCGGATGACGGCGACGCCGGGATGGCGTTCGACGGCGATGAGGTCCGGCATGCGGTGAGTGTAGGGGAAGGAGTGGGCGGAGGGCAGAGGGGGAGGGCGCGGCGTGGAGGGCGCAGCAGTTGCCCGGACGGTGCATATGGCGGGGTGGGCGGGCCGTCCGGCACTTCGCGGCGGCGGACGGCGCGGCGAGACTGGAGGCGGAAAGGAGGCGCCATGATGTGGGAGATGCACGACGGATGGGGCTGGTGGATGGTGTTCGGGTGGGTCTGGATGGCGCTGCTCATCGCGCTGGTGGTGTGGGCGGTGGTGGCGGTGACGTCACGGGAGGGCAGCGCACAGGGGCGCGGCGAGGGGGATGCGCTGGAGATCCTGCGGCGGCGCTACGCACGGGGGGAGATCGACGAGGAGGAGTTCGAGCAGCGGCGGCAGCGGCTGTCGACGGGCTGAACGCCGGCACGGCGGGAGGGGCGAGGCAGGGGCGCGGCCGTCAGCCGTTGGCGGGGGCGCCGTAGAGCTTACGGAGCTCCGTCTTGAGCACTTTGCCCATGGGGTTACGGGGTAGCTCGTCGACGAAGGCGTAGTAGGTGGGCGCCTTGTAGCTGGCGAGGCGGGCCTTCACGTACTGCGTGATCTCCTCGGGGTCGGGCTTCTCGCCGGGCTTCGGCACGATGATCGCCTTGATGACCTCGCCCCACTCCGGGTCCGGGACGCCGATGATGGCGGACTCTTCGACCTGGGGATGCTCGTCGAGGGTGGCCTCGATCTCGCCGGGGGAGATGTTCTCGCCGCCGCGGATGATGAGGTCCTTCTTGCGGCCGGTGATGAAGAGGTAGCCCTCGTCGTCCAGGTAGCCGACGTCGCCGGTATGCAGCCAGCCGTCGATGATGGCGGCGCGCGTCGCCTCTTCCTGCTTGTAGTACTCGGCCATGACGCGCGGGCCCATGACGCAGATCTCGCCCTCGTGGCCGGCGTCCAGGATGTTGTTCTGGTCGTCCATGATGGCGATGGCGATGTCGTCCATGGCGCGGCCGACGGAGCGGAGGCGGTGCAGCTTCTTGTCGCGCTCCGGCCCGGGCTCCTTCGGGATCTGGTGGTCTTCGGGGCCGAGGTACGTCATCGTCGACGTGCTCTCGGTCTGGCCGTAGGCGTTCATGAGGCCACAGGTGAAGACGTCGACGGCCTTCGAGACGACCTCGAAGGGCATGGGGGCGGCGCCGTAGGTGATCAGCTTCAGCGACGAGAGATCGTACTTTGCGAAGTCCGGGTGTTCCATGATGCGCTTGAGCATCGTCGGCACGACGAAGCTGTGGGTGACGCGATGCTCCTGCACCGCTTTCAGCCAGAGCTCCGGGTCGAACTGCGGGAGGATGGCGAGCGTGCGGCCGCCGAAGACGGACGACATGATGGGCGTGACGCCGGCGACGTGGAACATCGGCACGGAGAGCAGCGTGACGTCGGGCTCCTCCGCGGGGTCCGCGGGCGACATGGTGCTGACGACGTACTGCGAGAGGTTGGCGTAGGTGAGGGCGACGCCCTTCGGGACGGAGGTGGTGCCGGACGTGTAGATGAGGACGGTGGGCTTGTTCTCGTCGACATCGATGAAGAGCTCGTCGGCGGGCGACGACTCGATGATGCCGCCATAGTGGTGCATGCCGTCGACCTGCTTCTCGTAGCAGACGCAGTGCTGGACGTTCTGGAGCGTTGGCCGGAGAGCGGCGAGGAGGCCGAGATAGCGTTCGCCGACGAAGAGGACGTGGATATCGGACGTGTTGACCATGTAGGTCAGCTCTTCGTGCTTGGCGCGGTAGTTGAGGGGGACGAACGTGGCGCCGACCTTGGCGGCGGCGTAGTACGTCTCGACGTACTCGACGCTGTTGGTGGAGAGGACGCCGACGGGGTGGTCCGGCCCGGCGCCGATGCTGAGCAGCCAATTGGCCAGGCGGTTGACGCGGTCGGCCATCTGCTCGAACGTGACCTTCTTGTCGCCGCAGATGAGCGCCGTCCGGTCCGGCACGACCATGGACGTGATCTGGAGGAATTCCGCGGTGTTCATTCGCCCTACCTCGGCCCGATGCGCGCTTCTCAGAGTCCGCCGCCCAATCTAGCCGATCGGCGCGGTTGACGGAACGACGGCGAGAGCGTGTCCGTGGGGCGCCCGCCGCAACGCGTTTGATAGCGGCGCCGCGGCTCGCGTCACTCCGCGTGGCGGCGGGCAGGTGATGATGACAGCAGGCGGCCGCGGAGCGCGGCGCAGAGGAGTGAAGAAAGGACGTGGCCATGGGCATCCTGGCCTGGATCGTCGTAGGACTGCTTGGCGGTGCGGTGGCGCAACTCCTGGTGAAGGACGACCCGGTGGGCGGCGGCATCGTCGGGCTGGTGGTGACGGTGCTGCTGGGCATCGCGGGGGCGCTGCTCGGGGGGTTCATCGCCGTGGCGCTCGGCATCAGCGACGGGGTGGACGACTTCGACATCGGCACGATCGTCCTGTCGATCGTCGGTGCGGTGCTGATTCTGCTGGCGTGGAAGGCGCTGGCGGGGCGGCGGGCGCTGACGTAGCGCCAACGCTACGCGACCGAGGGGGAGAGGAGAAGCGGCCCTCACGTGAGGGCCGCTTTCATGTCGTCCAATGCGCGGCGGGCGGACAGCGTGCGTGCTGCGCTTATCGCTCCACGCGCCGCAGCCAGAGCGCCGAGGCGGCGATGCCAGCGGCGGCGAGCGCCGTGATGACGACGGCCCAGCCGGCGGAGCCGCCGCCGCC
>DATMAH010000066.1:0-4967 GCA_035583735.1 Dehalococcoidia bacterium | reverse complement strand
CCCGTACGCCCATCAAGCCGTCGGGTGGCTGCTGCACGCTGCGTCAGATCGGGTCCCGCAACGACGGGCACGCCAGGACCCCACCATCCGAAGACGCACGACCGCGAATTGCCTTCCTTCAGGGCTCGCCGGCAAAGCGTCCGGCGTCGGGGCCCGGCCAAGACGTGGACGCGCGCTACCGGAGCGAGCTCAGGCGCGCGGCGAACACCGCCGGGCTGAGGAGGAAGCCGACCAGAATCGCCGCCCGCGCAGCCGTCGATGCGAGGGTCGCGGAAGCGTCGGCGGTGCCGGCCATCGCGGTGAGCAGCACGGCCGAGGCCAGCAGCACACCGACGCGCATGGCGCGGGTGCGCGCCCGCATGAAGGCGATGACGGCCACCGCCATGCCGACGCATATGAGCGCCAGCAGATGCGACGTGCCGTCGAGCGAGTCGTCGGCGTGGCGTAACCCGCCAGCGCGGTGCACGGCCACGATCCAGACGAACGCGACCGGCAGGGGCGACAGCAGCACCGACGCATCGAGCCAATCGCGGCGCAGGGCCACCAGCACGGCGTGGCACACGACGAGCAGGCCGATGGGGAAGTACAACGCCCCGCCCACGAAGCCCAACAGCCCAACGTCGAGTGCCCCCGTCCCGTCCGTGAAGGGGCCGTGCCGCAGGCCGAGGAACCCCAGGTACCCGGCGACCAGCGGCAGCGTCAGCGCCACACCGGCCCACGGGTAGAACCAGGCGGGCCGACCTCGCCAGAGCCCGTACAGCGTCACCGCAACGACGATCACCGCCGTCCCCGCCGCCGCTACGGGCCACTGCCAGAGGCGCGCCCCGATCAGCACCGCTGCCAGGATCATCGGCGCGGCGCCAAACGCGGCTTCCCGCGGGCGCACCGAGTAGTGCGCCTGCCGCAACAGGTGGGCGAGCGTCTGCGGGCGCCCGAGCCGGCCGATGGCGGTGCGCGCCGCCGCCGTGCCGTCGACACCCTGACTGGTCAGCAGCTCCACCTCGTCCTCAACGTGAGTCGCCAGTTCGCGCAAGACATCGTCGTCCGCTTCCCCCAGGCGGAGCTCGGCGCGCAGACGGGCGAAGTAGGCGGTTGGAAGCATCCTTGCCTCGCCAGCTAACCGGCGGGTTTCGTGATGGTGTTCATCGCGGCCGCGAACACGTCCCAGGTGGAGCGGCAGTCGGCCAGACGCGTCTCGCCTTTGCTCGTGAGGGAGTACATCTTCCGCTCTTTGCCGCCGGGGAGCTTTGTCCAGCGAGAGCGGACGAGGCCCTCCCGCGCCAGGCGGTGGAGCGCCGGATAGAGCGTGCCCTCACTGACCCGCAAGAACCCGCGGGACTCACGCTCCAGCTCCTTCATGATCTGATGGCCGTACATGGACTCCCGCGAGAGCAACGAAAGGATGAGGACGTCGGTGTTCCCTTTGAGGAGTTGCGTAAGGTAGCCGCGGAGTGTCATGGGCGTCCCCTTGTAGTGCGATGTATGGCATACCGTGCCGATCCTACGCTGTCAAGCCTTGACACGCGGCCGGGGCGGTGTAAGATCGGCAGATTGGAGCCTTGTAGTCCGATGGTCATCGCAGTACGAGGCCTTGGGTCGGAAGAGTTCGCCGCGGCGCGAGAGCGCGTGGCGCTGCGCCTGCACCAACACGTCCCCCCGCACGCCGGCGTGTACGGACTGGTCGCGTACCACCTGGGCTGGCGCGACGAATGCGGGCGCGCGCTGGACGGGACCTCCGGCAAGCTGCTCCGGCCCATGCTCTGCCTGCTCGTCGCCGAGTCATTCGGTGACGCTCACCCGGCCGCAGTCGATGCCGCCTGCGCCATCGAGCTGCTACACGCATTTTCTCTCGTCCACGACGACATCGAAGACGGCGACCGGGAGCGGCGCGGCCGCCCGACGCTCTGGGCGCTCGAGGGTGTGCCGCTCGCCATCAACGCCGGCGACAGCCTCTTCGCCCTCGCACATCGGGCAATGAACGACGCCGCCGGCGCGCTCCGCGAGGCGGATGCCGCAGAAGCGCGCCGCATCTTCAGCGACGCTTGCCTGCGCATGATCGAGGGCCAGCACGACGACCTCTCGATGGAAGCGCAAACGGTCGCGTCGCTCGCCGAATACGAAGCAATGGCGGTGCGGAAGACCGGCGCGCTGCTCGGCGCGTCCCTCGCCATCGGCGGACTCTTTGGCGGCGCCCCGCCTGCCGATGTCGAGGCGCTGCGCCAGGCCGGCGCCGAGATGGGACTGGCCTTCCAGGCCGTCGACGACGCGCTCGCCATTTGGGGTGACGCCCGGGCGACCGGTAAGCCGGCGAAGAACGACCTGGAACGCGGCAAGAAATCGCTGCCCGTCGTCATCGCGCGAGAGGTCGGTGTGTCACCGGACGACGCGCGCGTCCGCGCGCGCTGCGACGACTATGCGCGCGCCCATGCCGACAACGCGCGCAGGCTGATTCGCGGCACCGGCTTGTCCGCCAGCGGCATCGCCCGCCTGGACACCATGATCAACTTCGTGATCGAGCGGGAGAGCTGACCGTGACGATGGAGATCCGGCTGGCGTCGTCGCTCGGGTTCTGCTTCGGCGTGCGGCGCGCGATCGACATGGTGGAGGATGCGGCCGCTTCGCGGCCCGCGGGCATCGACAGCCTCGGGTCTATCGTGCATAACCCGGTCGTGGCGAAGCGCCTCCAGGCCGACGGCGTCGAAATCATCGGCACGATCAGCGAGTCGTCGCGCCCGTCCGTCGCCATCACCGCACATGGCGCGGGGCCCGACGTGTACCGGGGCGTTACGTCGGCCGGACGCGAGCTCATCGATACGACCTGTCCCATCGTCGCGAAGGCGCAGCGGGCGGCCCGCCGGCTGGTGAACGCGGGTTTCAAGGTGATCATCTACGGCGACGCGGACCACCCGGAGGTGCGCGGCGTGATGGCCTGGACGAAGGGCCGCGGTGTGGTCCTTGCCAGCGCCGACGAGCCCGTCGACATCACACGCCGCAAAGTGGCGCTGCTCTGCCAGACCACAAAGAGCCAGGAGTCATTCAGCCACTTTGTCGCCGAGTTCCTCGACCGTCACATCGGCCAGATCAACGAGGTGCGGATCATCAACACCACCTGCCCGGAGACGGAGGACCGCTACGAGGCGGCCCGCCGGCTGTCGCGCGATGTCGAGCTGATGATCGTCGTCGGCGGGCGCAACAGCGCGAATACCGGCAAGCTCGCCGCTACCTGCCGCGCTGCCGGCGTCGAGACGCATCAGGTGGAGCACGAGGGAGAGATCGAGCCCGCCTGGGTACGGGGCAAGCGGACAGTCGGCATCACCGCCGGCGCATCGACCCCCGACGAGTCGGTGCGCGGCGTGGTGCGGCGCCTGCGTGAGATCGATGAGGAGGCAACGCGTGACCAGTGAGCTGCAGGTGCACACGAACGGCGCGGGCACCCACCGGGATGACGGGGGCCCGCCTGCCCATAGCATCGAGCGGCTCAAGTACCGCACCACCTGCGGACCGGAGTTCGTCGACATCACCGACGACGTGCGCGAGGTGGTGCGGCGGTCCCGGCTCCAGCACGGCTTCGTTGTCGTGTTCTCGCGGCACACGACGGCAGCCATCCGCATCAACGAAGCGGAGCCGCTACTCATCGACGACATGAAGGCGCTGCTGGCCCGCGTGGCGCCGCCGGGCGTGTACTACCGTCACAACGACCTCACGGTCCGGACCGTGAACCTCACCGACGACGAAGACCTGAATGGGCACTCGCACTGCCAACACCTGCTGATGGGCGCCAGTGAGACCATCCCCTGCGTCGACGGCGATCTGCTGCTCGGACGGTGGCAGCGCGTGTTTCTCGTCGAGCTCGACTGCGGGCGGGACCGCGAGGTCATCGTGCAGACAGTGGGGGTGCGCGCGTGATCCCTCAGCCCCGGCGCAAGTCGAAGCCCGTATTCGTCGGCGACGTCCAGATCGGCGGCGACGCCCCGATCGCCGTCCAGTCGATGTGCTCCACGCAGACCGACGACGTCGAGGCGACGGTCCACCAGCTCCACCAGCTCAAGGACGCCGGCTGCGACGTCGTCCGCATCGCCGTGCCCGACAAGGCCGCCGCCGACGCGCTGCCCGAGATCGTCCGCCGCAAGCCGCTCCCCGTCATCGCCGACATCCACTTCGACTACCGCTGGGCGCTCGCGGCGATCCGCGCCGGCTTCGACGCCCTGCGCCTCAACCCCGGCAACATCCGCGACGCCGGCAAGGTGAAGCAGGTCGCCCGCGAGGCGAAGGAGCGCGGCATCCCCATCCGCATCGGCGTCAACGCCGGCTCCCTCCCGCCCATCCGCGCCCTCGCCGACGGCGAACTGCCGCCGTCCCTGCCCGACCGCATGGTCGAGGCGGCGCTGTGGGAGGTCAGCGTCCTCAATGACGCCGGCTTCGACGACATCAAGATCTCCATGAAGGCCTTCGACGTCCCGACCATGGTCGAAGCGTATCGCCGCCTCGCGCCGATGGTGCCCTACCCGCTGCACCTCGGCGTCACCGAGGCCGGCACGCCGCGCGCGGGCTCCGTGCGCAGCGCCATCGGCATCGGCATCCTCCTCGCCGAAGGCATCGGCGACACCATCCGCGTCTCCCTCGCCGCCGACCCCGTCGAAGAGGTGCCCGTCTGCTGGGACATCCTCAACACGCTGAACCTCCGCAGGCGCGGCGCCACGCTCGTCGCCTGCCCCACCTGCGGCCGCATCGAGATCGAGCTGATCCCGCTCGCCAACAAGGTCGAGGAGCACTTCGCGAAGCGCGGCGCCGAGATCACCGTCGCCGTCATGGGCTGCGTCGTCAACGGCCCCGGCGAGGCGAAGATGGCCGACCTCGGCATCGCCGGCGGCAAGGGGCGCGGCGTCATCTTCCGCAAGGGCCAGGTCGTCAAGACCGTCGACGAGCCCGAGTTCATGGCAGCGCTCATCGAGGAAGGCGAGAAGATC
>DATMAH010000065.1:0-16148 GCA_035583735.1 Dehalococcoidia bacterium | reverse complement strand
GGCGTTGCCCAGCAGCAGGTACGCCCCTGCGGCGCTGCCTCCAAAGAAGAGCGTGACGACAAGAGCGGCAACGCCGTACCCGGCGAGCCACGCCGCGGCAAGCCCGCCGGCCAGCAGCGTCGCCGCCGCCGCTCCGGCGATCACTGGCGCCGGAAGCGAGAGCGCCTGCGTCTCGCCTGCCTCACGCCGGACTGGGCGCCGGCGGCGCCGGTTCTGCCCGGCGGCGATCCCCGCGAGCGCCTCGCGCCGCGCGGCATCGTAGTCGGCCCGCATGTACGGGACCCCCAGCACGTTGTAGGCCTCGTTCAGCTCGTCGAGCAGCGCCGACGCGCGGGGGTCGTTGACCGCCTCGGCCTGGTAGCGGCGCGCGAGCTGCCAGTACGCCCTGTCGATGGCCGCCCCGTCCGCGGCCGGCGTCAGGCCGAGGACCTCGTAGAAATCGCGATCTGCCATGGTTGCGTTCTCCCTGCAGTACCGTTCGCCTGGAGAAACGCCGGAAGCCGACCCGGCGTTGCGCCCGGTTGCGCGCGATCGGCTGTGCGCCCGGCGCGCGGCGAACCGTACCGAACCCTGTTCGTCCCCCTGCTCACAACATCGACCGCACCGGCGCGTCCTGTAATCTCGTTATGTCGAGATGGATGTTATGTCCCCCCGGCCGGCGGCGTTTCCCGCTGAAGAGGTGCCGCCATGGAATCCACCCACGAGCCCGTACGAGATTTCCGGGGAGCCGTCATGTTCCGCTGCCGGAGCTGCGGCGAGCCGCTGACGGCCGACGACTTCTTCCATCTCGGTATGCGCCTGCCGGACGAAGGCGAGGAGCGCGACGACTACTGCGCGGCGGAGCTGATCGACGACGCGACGCACGTCAATTGCCTCCGCGTGCGTCGCGCTGGATGACGTTTGACCCCACTCCGGGCGCGCGATAGCGTGACGCCGCACGAGGAGAGCACGTGGGGCGCCGAAACGCAGGTCGTCATACGCAGCGAGCGCACGCCGCGCCGGACCATGCGCGTGCTCGCGACTGCGCGCTGCTTCATCGTGTACGGCCCCGGAGGCCAGCTTGATCGCGCTCTCCCGCTGGCGCTGGCCAATCGTGATGGCGCTGATGGCCTGGCCAGCCGCCTCCCTCACGTTCGGGCTCTGGTCGGCACCGGTGCCCCTGGCGACGGCCATCTACGGCCTCGCCATCGTCTCCGCCGCCTTCCTTCTCACCTGGTCCACTGAGGCCGCCGAGCGCGACATCCCGCGCACGCTGGCGCTCGCCGGCCTGGCGCTGATCGCCGTGCTGCCGGAGTACGCCGTCGACGTGCTCTTCGCCTGGAAGGCGGGTCAGGATCCATCGTACGCGCCATTCGCGACGGCCAACATGACCGGTGCCAATCGCCTCCTCGTCGGCGTCGGCTGGTCGATGGTTGTCGCCATCTTCGTCTGGCGCACGAAGGCTAACGTGCTGAAGCTCGCCGAACTGCACCGCGTAGAGGTGGGCATCCTCGGCATCGCGACGATCTACTCGTTCATCATCCCGCTGCGGGGGGGCATCACGCTGTTCGACGCGGCGTTCCTGATCTCGCTGTTCGGCATCTATGTCTACCTCGCCGCGCAGGGCGAGGTGGAGGAGGAGTCGTCACTCGTGGGGCCGGCGGAGACCATCGCCAACCTCCCGACGGGACAGCGGCGGGCAACCGTGCTGGGGATGTTCGCCTATGCCGGAGCCGCCATCCTCCTCTCGGCCGAGCACTTCGCCGAGGGGTTGATCGAGACGGGGGTCTCGTTTGGCATCGACGAGTTCCAGCTCGTGCAATGGCTGGCGCCGCTGGCGTCGGAGTTCCCGGAGTTCCTCGTCGCGGCGCTGCTGGCGTGGCGGATGCGCGCGGACGCGGCGCTGGGGGCGCTCGTGTCGTCGAAGGTGAATCAGTGGACGCTCCTCATCGGCTGCCTGCCGGTGGCGTATGCGATTTCCAGCGGCACGCTCAACCCGCTGCCGACGGACACACGGCAGGCGGAGGAGGTGTTCCTGACCTGTGCGCAGAGCCTGCTGGCCGTCATTCTGATCCTCAACCTCCGCATGTCGGCGTGGGAGGCGGGAGCGCTCCTCTTCCTGTTCCTCGCGCAGTTCCTGACGCCGCACGACATCGTGTCCCGCAACACCTTCTCGCTGATGTATCTGGTTGTCGCGGCGTTCTTCCTGGTCCGCCAGCTCGTGGACATGCGCCCCTACATGCGGGCCCGGCTGCCGCGTCCCCGCGACCCGGTGGGCGCCCGCCCGCGCGCGCAGGGCTGACGCTGCCGCACGCTCGTGCCATGCGCGACAATGGTGGCGTGAGCGCGACGCCCGACGCCGACGCCCTGTTCGCCGAGGCCCTGCGGCTGCATGAGCGGCGTGACACCGCCGGCAGCATCGCGTGCACGCGGGCGGCGCTGGAGCGCGACCCCGACCACGTCCGTGCGCTCGAGCACCTGGGCACCCTCCTCGTCACGCGGCGGCGGCGCTATCGTGAGGGGCTCGAAGCGCTGGAGCGGGCCGTCGCGCTCCGCCCTACCGACCCTGGCCTCTGGTACGGCCTCGGCTGGAACTGCGAGTTCGCCGCCCACGAGATCCGGCGCAGGCGCGGCGCTGACGATCCGGAGCCGGACGACCTCTATATGCGCGCGGCGGAGGCGTTCGGGCGCTGCCTCGCCCTGGAGCCCGACGGGAAGCTTCGGGGTGACGCGGAGGATCTGCTGGACCACGTGGAGAACGAACTTGCACAGCGCTAACCATGCGTTATGTAGGGTAGGCCCGGGGCCGACGTGACCATCATCGAGCGATACGTCGAGTTGCATCCCACCTCCAGGCGGCTCGCCGAGCGCGCGGCCGCCATCTTCCCCGACGGCGTCACCCACGACATGCGCTTCAATTCGCCGTTCTCGCTCTACATCGACCGCGCCGACGGGAGCAGGAAGTTCGACCTCGACGGCAACGAGGTCGTCGACTTCGTGATGGGCCACGGCGCCCTGCTGCTCGGCCACGGCTATCCCGCGGTCGTCGAGGCCATACGGCGGCAGGCGCCGCTGGGTACGCACCTGGGCGGCTCGCACGAGATGGAGGTGCGCTGGGGCGAGCTGGTGCGGCAGATCGTGCCATCGGCCGAGCACGTGCGGTTCACCTCGTCCGGCACGGAAGCGACGATGATGGCGCTGCGGCTGGCGCGCGCCTTCACCGGGCGCGAGAAGGTGATCCGGGTGCGCGAGCACTTCCACGGCTGGAACGACAGCGTCACGGGCCAGCCGCCGCCGGAATCGACGACGCCGGCGTCGCCCGGCCTGCCGCGCGGGATCCTCGAAGCCTCGATCGTGCTTCCCGAGAACGACGCGCAGGTGCTCGAGCGCGTCCTCAACGAGGAGGGCGGCGACATCGCGGCCATGATCTTCGAAACGACGGGCGCGCACTGGGGCACGCACCCGCTCGACATCGGCTACATCCGGAAGGCGCGCGAACTGACGTCCAGGCACGGCGTGATCCTCATCTTCGACGAGGTGATCACGGGCTTCCGCGTCGCGCCCGGCGGCGCGCAGGAGGCGTACGGCATCACACCCGACATGACGACGATGGCGAAGATCCTCGGTGGCGGGCTTCCCGGCGGTGCGGTCGCCGGCCGCGCGGAGATCATCGACCAGATCCGCTTCGGTGCGGGTCAGCGCATCGCCCATCCCGGCACGTTCAACGCGAACCCGCTCTCCGCGGCGGCCGGGGTCGCATGCCTGGAGACGGTCGCGGACGGGCGGGCGCAGAGCGCCGCCGACGAGACAGCGGCGAGGCTCGCGCAGCGCCTGAACGCCGTCTTTCGCGAGGAGTCCGTCGCGGGCGCCGTCTACGGCGTGTCGTCGATGCTGCACACCGCGCTGGGGATGGAGGAGCAGCCGCCGGACGGCTACTCATGGGGATATCGGGAGCTTCCGGTGGCGCCGCCGCGCGTGGACGGCGCGCGGGCCCAGGCGCTGCGGCTCGGCATGATCAACGGGGGCGTGGACCTGATGGCCGGCGGCATGATGGTCTCGGCCGCCCATACGGCGGACGACATCGACCGTACCGTGGAGGCGCTGCGCAGCACGCTGCGGGCGATGAAGGCGGAGGGGCTCGTCTCCTGACCGTCGCGCGATGCTCCGGCACCTGTGGCCAGGGCCGTGCGGGAGCGCCAAACGGCGTTGACGGGCATCCCATGTGGCGACAGGCGGGCGACCGCGACGCGCGGTAGGATGCGGTGTCCGGGCAGGCGATTCCAGGGAGCGATGGCGATGGCCAGCGACGGCAACGGCACATCACGCGAAGGCGCGCGTCTCCGCCAGAGACTCGCGCGGTGGGAGTCGGGCACGCTGAAGAAGGCGCTGGAGCGTGGCGGCGAACGCCAGCCGGAGTTCCGCACCACGTCCACCGAGACGCGCCGCCTCTACACCCCGCTCGACACGGAGACGCTCGACTTTGACCGCGACATCGGCCACCCGGGCGAGTACCCGTACACGCGCGGCGTGCAGCCGACGATGTACCGCGGCCGCATCTGGACGATGCGGCAGTACGCCGGGTTCGGCACCGCGCGCGAGTCGAACGAGCGCTTCAAGTTCTTGCTCTCGCAGGGGCAGACCGGCCTCTCGGTCGCGTTCGACCTGCCGACGCAGATCGGCATGGACTCCGACAACCCGGACGCCGAGGCGGAGATCGGGCAGGTCGGCGTCGCCATCGACTCGCTGGCGGACATGGAGGAGATGTTCGAGGGCATCCCGCTTGACCGCGTCAGCACGTCGATGACGATTAACGCGCCGGCTTCCGTGCTCGTCGCGATGTACATGGTGGTGGCGGAGAAGCAGGGCGTCGCGTCGAGTGACATCATGGGGACAGCGCAGAACGACGTGCTGAAGGAGTACGTCGCGCGCGGGACGTACATCTACCCGCCGCGTCCGTCGCTGCGGCTGGCGGCCGACCTTATCACCTACTGCGCGCGCAACGCGCCGAAGTTCAACAGCATCAGCGTCAGCGGCTACCACATCCGCGACGCCGGCTCGACCGCCGCGCAGGAGATGGCGTTCGCCTTCTCGAACGCGATCGCATACATCGAGGCGTGCCAGCGGCAGGGCGTGGCGGTCGACGAAGTGGCGCCGCGGATCTCGTGGATCTTCAACACGCACAACAACTTCTTCGAGGAGATCGCCAAGTACCGGGCACTGCGGCGCATGTGGGCGCGGCTGCTGCGCGAGCGCTTCGGCGCGCAGGACCCGAACTCGTGGAAGCTGCGCACGCACATCCAGACCGGCGGCGCGACGCTGACGGCGCAGCAGCCGGAGAACAACATCGTGCGGGCGGCGGTGCAGGCGCTGGCATCGGTGCTGGGCGGCATCCAGTCGATGGCGCTCTCCTGCTACGACGAGGCGCTGGCGATCCCGACGGAGGAGGCGCAGCGCATCGCCCTGCGCACGCAGCAGATCATCGCGTACGAGACGGGCGTCACGGACACGGTGGACCCGTTCGGCGGGTCGTACTACGTCGAGGCGCTGACGGACGAGCTCGAGCGGCGCGCGCAGGAGTACATGGACCGCGTCGAGGACATGGGCGGCTCGGTGAGCGCCATCGAGTCCGGCTACATGCAGACGGAGATCCAGGAGGCGGCGGTCGCCCAGCAGCAGGAGATCGAGAACGGCGAGCGCGTCGTCGTGGGGGTGAATCGCTTCAAGAGCGACGAAGAGCCGGAGCCCGTGATCTTCCGCGTGAACACGGAACTGGCGCGGAGCCAGATCGAGCGGCTGCGCCGGGTGCGGGCCCAGCGCGACAGTGCGAAGGCGGAAGCGGCGCTGCGCCGGCTGAACGAGACGGCGCGCGGCGAGGAGAACCTCATGCCCGCGATCCTCGAGGCGGTGCGGGCGTACGCGACGCTGGGCGAGATCTGCGGCGAGCTGCGGAAGGTGTGGGGCGAATACCGGCCGCCGACGGTCGTGTAGCGCGTGTCGCGCGTCCCGGCGATCCTGCTGCCCGACTTCGACGATCGAGATGACGTAGCCCGGGCGGCGCTGCGCCGGTGGACGGAACGCGCGACGGACCTCGCGCTCGTCTCGCGCGGGGCGAACTTCACGTACCGTTTCGTTGACGGCGGCCGGCGCCGGTACTTGAGGCTCGTGCCGCCCGGCTGGCGCACGCGGGCCGAACTCGCCGGCGAAGTCGCATTCATGGAGCATCTGCGCACGCGTGGGGTACCGCTGTCGGCGCCGGTCGCAACGTCGGCCGGCGCGTTCGTGGTGGCGGCGCCGTCGAGCGCGGGCGAGTGCCACGCTCTGGTGTTCGAGGCGGTCGAGGGACACGCGGAGGACGACGTGCACTGGACGCCGGAGCAGGCGTACGAGGCTGGACGGCTGATGGCGCGCATGCACGTCGCCTCGTACCGCTTCAGCCTGCCGCCGGGTACGTCGCGGCCGTCGTGGCGCGACGAGTTCGTCGCGCTGGAGCGCGAGCTACCAGAGTCAGAGACGGACCTGTGGGACATCATCCACGAGGCGCGTGCGCTGTTCGAGACCTTGCCTCCGACGCCGGACAGCTACGGCGTCGTCCACTTCGACCTGTCAGGCGACAACATCGTGTGGCGGGGCTTGTCGCCGGCCGCGATTGACTTCGACGACTGCCTCACACACTGGTACATCGCCGATATCACGCGGACGGTGGCGTACTTCCGCGAGCAGGCGCGGGGTGCCGTGGGGGCGCAGGAACGCGCATTCATGGAGGGATACGAGATGGTGCGGCCGCTGGGCGACGCGTGGCAGGCGCTGCTGCCGCGCTTCCTCCGGCTGGCGCTGATCAGCGAGCTGGCGTGGGTGGTTGATGCCGGTGACGACGGCGCAGTGGAGTTCGCGCCGGGCGCCACGGAGAACCTCCGGGCGATCATTGCGGGAATGGAGATCTGACGCCCGGCGGTCGGCGCCGGCCTGGTTACGCCAGCGCGAAGCCTTCGTAGCCGCGGGCGGCCACTTCGTCGCACTTCTGCGTGTAGAGGTTCAGGCCGCCGATGTAGGGCATGAAGACACGCGGCTTCCCCTCGATGTTCGCGCCCATGTACCAGGACTTCGCGCGCGGAAAGAGCGTCATGTTCGCCACCTGGTTCACGTGCTCGACCCAGGCGTCCTGCGCCTCGGTCGTAGCCTCGATGGTGCGGTGGCCGTGCTCGTGCATGTACTCCAGGCAGTCCGTGATCCAGTCGACGTGCTGCTCGATGGAGACGATCATATTCGTCAGCACGGAGGGGCTGCCCGGCCCGGTGATGGTGAAGAGGTTCGGGAAGCCCGCCACCTGCAGCCCCAGGTACGTCCGCGGCCCCGCCTCCCAGGCGTCCGCCAGCCGGCGGCCGCCGCGGCCGCGGATGTCGATCGCCAGCAGCGCGCCCGTCATCGCGTCGAACCCCGTCGCGAAGACGATGCGGTCGAACACGTACTCTCGTTCCGTCGTGCGCAGGCCGCGCGGCGTGATGCACTGGATGGGCGTGGCATTGAGGTCGACGAGGGAGACGTTGTCGCGGTTGAACGTCTCGAAGTAGTTGGTATCGACGCACAGGCGCTTCGTCCCGAAGGGGTAGTCCTTCGGGCACAGCAGCTCGGCCGTCCTGGGGTCCTGGACGATCGCGCGGATCTTGCCGCGCACGAACTCGGCCGCCGTCTCGTTCGCCTCGGGCGAGATCACGATGTCGTTGAAGGCGCCGCTGATGCCGAGGCCGCCGTACGCCCAGCGCGCCTCGAACTCGGCCAGCCGCTCCTCCTCGGAGGCCTGGAGCGCCGAGCGCTGGCTCGGCGCGCGCGCGATGATGCCCGCGGCCGTCGTCCGAGCGCGGCGGCGTACCTCCGTGTAGTCCTCCGTCAGGCGCCGCTCGACATCGGGGTCGACCGGGCCGTTGTGCGCCGGGACGCTGAAGTTCGCCGTGCGCTGGAAGACGGTGAGATGCGCCGCCTGTTGGGCGATCAGCGGGATCGACTGGATGCCGGACGAGCCGGTGCCAATGACGGCGACGCGCGTGCCGGTGAAGTCGACCCCGTCATGCGGCCAGTAGCCGGTGTGATACCACTCGCCCTCGAACGAGTCGAGGCCCGGGATGTCCGGCTGGCGCGGCGCGGAGAGACAGCCGGTCGCCATGATGCAGAAGCGAGCGGTGAAGCGGTCACGCCGGTCCGTCTCGATGTCCCAGCGCAGCGCCCGCTCGTCGAAATGGGCGGAGGTGACGCGCGTCTGGAACTGGATGTCACGGCGCAGATCCAGCTTGTCGGCGACGTAGTTGATGTAGCGGAGGATCTCGGGCTGCGAGGCGTAGCGTTCGCTCCACTTCCATTCGCGTGGCAGGTCGGGGTCGAAGCCGTACTGGTACTCGAGGCTTTCGACGTCGCAGCGCGCTCCCGGGTAGCGGTTCCAGTACCACGTGCCGCCGACGCCGTCGCCCGCCTCGATGACGTGCGCGCGCATGCCGAGCCCGCGCAGCCGGTGCAGCATGTAGAGTCCGGCAAACCCGGCGCCGACGACGATCGCGTCGTAGGCGACAGGCGCGCCGGCAGCCGCGGGCGCCGGGTTCCGCTGGAGGGTGGCCGTCATAGGCTCGATTTTATCACGCTGCCCGGAGCGCGCTGGCATCGGCGCCGGGGCGCTCATACGCCATTTCCGCGATTGGGGCGCGTCCGCTACGCTCACCCCCGTCCGTTCGCAGCGGGAGAGGGAGAGAATCATGTCCGAGAAGCGTCTTGACGGGCAGGTGGCCGTCGTCACGGGTGCCTCGCGCGGGATCGGCCGCGCCTGCGCCGAGGAGCTCGCGCGCGTCGGCGCGAGCGTGGTCGTCAACTACTTCACCAGCCCCGGCCCTGCCGAAGACCTGGTGAAGCAGATCACCTCCGCCGGAGGCAAGGCGATCGCCGTCGCCGGCAACGTCGGCAACCCCGACGAGGCGAAGGCGCTGATCAACACGTCGGTCGAGCAGTTCGGGCAGATCGACATCCTCGTCAATAACGCCGGCGTAAACCGCGACAAGACGCTGAAGCGCATGACGGTGGAGGAGTGGAACGAGGTCATCGCGACGGACCTCAGCAGCGCGTTCTACTGTACGCAGGCCGCCATCCCGCACATGACCGAGCGCAACTACGGGCGCATTATCGTTATGTCCAGCATCATCGGGCAGATGGGCAACATCGGCCAGTCCAACTACGCCGCCGCCAAGGCCGGCCTTATCGCCTTCGCCAAGTCCGCCGCGAAGGAGCTCGCCCGCAACAACATCACCGTCAACGCCATGTGCCCGGGCTTCGTCGAGACGGACATGGTGACGGCCCTCAGCGACGAAGTGAAGGCGAACCTGCTGAAGCAGATCCCGCTCGGCCGCTTCGGCAAGCCGGAGGAGGTCGCCGCCTTCGTCCGCTTCCTCTGTACCGAGGGCGACTGGATCACGGGCCAGCAGTTCAACCCCAACGGCGGCCAGTACATGTAACCTTCGGCCCTTCGTCGGGTTTACCCGGCGGCTTGGAACATGGGCGCCGCACTGCGGTGGGGCCACATGCCGCGACGCCGCAGTCCATTTGGCGGGCGGATTGCGGCCACTTGCTACGACCAGACGGGCAGTCTCCTGCGCGATATTCCTGTTGCGAGAGAGAGGAAGCACTGCCATGACACGAACAGACCTGCGCACACAGGAAGTTGCAAGGAGACGGTTCCTGGCGTTGGCAGGCGTGGCCGTCGCCGGCGGCGCGGCAGCCGCCGCCTGTGGTGGGACGGAGTGGATCGATGCGGCGGGGACCGCGCACGTCGAGCAGACGAAGGCGGCCGGAGGCGCCGCGCCGACGCAGCCGCCGACGGCGGGTGGCGACGGGCACAGCGCGCCGCTCCCTGTCAGCGACGACCGCCCCAAGGCGCAGGGCGGCGAGCTGGCCGCGATCTACGACCCCGTGCTGCCGCCACTCGACCCCAACCCAAACAAGACGCTGCTCATCGAGGTGCAGGACCGCGAGCTGGAGGTGGCGCCGGGCGTGATGATGACGGCCTGGACGTTCGACGGCGCCGTGCCGGGCACCGTGGTGCACCTGCGCGAGGGCGACACGATCGACTTCACGCTGCGCAACAGCGGGGCCACGGCGCACTCGATCGACTTCCACGCGGCGCAGACACCGTGGAACCTCAACTACAAGACCATCCTCCCGGACGAGGAGATCAGCTTCACCTGGCGGGCGTCGTACCCGGGCGTCTTCATGTACCACTGCGGCACGGGCCCGGTGCTGCAGCACATCGCTAACGGCATGTACGGCGCCGTCGTCGTCGACCCGGCGACACCGTTCGAGCCCGCGCGCGAGTACGTGCTGGTGCAGAGCGAGTACTACCTCTCCCAGGGTGAGGGCGGCGTCTGGGCGGGCGACCTGAAGCGCATGCAGGCGGTGCAGCCGGACTTCGTCGTCTTCAACGGCGCGGCGAACCAGTACCAGCAGGAGCCGCTGCGGGCGTCGCCGAACGAGCTGATCCGGCTGCACGTGATGAACGCCGGTCCGACGCTGTTCTCCGCCTTTCACGTCATCGGCGCGATCTTCGACCGGGTGTACGCGGACGGCAACCCCGCGAACGTGATGCGCGGCATCCAGACGTGGACCGTCCCGCCCGGCGGTGGCGCCACGTTCGAGCTGCGCATCCCGGAGGCGGGCCAGTACCCGTTCGTCACGCACAGCTTCGCCTACACGGGGCTCGGCGCTGTGGGGCTGATCGACGTGGCGTAGGGCGCGGCGCAAGCCCCGAGCGGAACCTGGAACCTGGCGAGGTTCTAGGTTCTCTGCTCCAGGTTCTTCGGTTCGAAGAAGGCCAGCGCCTCGCGCACGCGGTCCTCGAGCGGCGTGTCGCCGTTGGCGCTGATCGCTTCGGCGGCGGCGGTGGCTTCCGCCTGCGTGTAGCCGAGGCCCATGAGCGCACGGACGACCTCCTCGTCGGCGCCCGCTTTCGTTACGGGCGCCTCGAAGACGGCGGCTGGCGGCGTCACCTTGTCGCGCAGCTCGAGGACGATGCGCTCCGCCGTCTTCTGGCCCACGCCGGGGACCTTGCGCAGCACGTCGGAGCGCCCCGCGGCGATCGCCGACGTCAGCTCGGCATACGGCAGCGACGAGAGCAGGCCGAGAGCCATCCGTGGGCCGACGCCGTTCACGGCGATGAGCTGCTCGAAGAGCGCCAGGTCGTCGCGCGATGCGAACCCGAAGAGCGTGACGGCGTCCTCGCGGACGTGGAGGTGGGTGAAGAGCGACGCCTTGTCGCCCGGGGCGAGCGCGCCGGCCGTCGACGCCGGCACCGAGGCCAGTACGCCGAAGCCACCCACCGCGACGATCACCCAGTCGTCACCCCGGTCCTCAACGACCCCCCGCAGACGCGCTATCGGCATGCTGGGGAGTATACGGGTGGTGGCCGGTCGTCTGGCCTGGGTGGTGGGAGTAGGCGATGTGCGACGTCGGGATTTCTAGCAGGGTGCCGAAACGGTCGTCCCGCCTGGTGGCGCGCGGGCTGAAAGCCCGCGCGGTTAGGTTCGCGAACCTGCTCATCGTCCAGGCGCGTGCCCCTCCCGACGGTTCTTCAGCACACCCTGCTCGTGACGAACGGCAATGAGAGGGGTGGCCCGTACCGGGCTGGTCCTCCGCCCAGACGTGCGCTTGCGTTCATCCAGCTCCGGCTTGCCGTCCCCGGAACGCTGGTCCGGGTGGGCTCCCGCGTCGTGCCGGGGCACGGGCCGAGGCTGTCGTCGCCGGGAACGCGTCGGCTGCTCGCCAGCTGCGGCATCGCTCGCAGCGTGGATGCAGAGCCGACCGCCGCGCGCAGCTTCACAGCCCGTCCAGGCTCGACACCACCTTCTCGCCCAGGTACTCGAGCGTCTGGGGGAGCTCGACCATGCCGGTGTTGATGACCGGCTGGTCGAGGCCTTCGTCGCGGAAGCGCTTCATCCACTCGACGAACTGGGCGGGCGTGAGCCAGCGGTCGCCCGGCTCGTCGCGCAGGAAGGCGGTGAAGAGCACCGTCTTCTCGATCTCGTCGTAGTTGCGGCCTTCGCGCCGGCAGTGCTCGCGCAAGACGCCGCAGAGCCGCTTGAACGTCTCGAAGCTGTCATCGTTCGGGATGCCGCCGCCCATGTTCCAGGCGTCGGCGTACTTCGCGACGAAGCGCAGCGTCTTCTTCTCGCCGCGGCCGCCGATGAGGATGGGCGGATGCGGCTGCGATACGGGCGGCGGCACGCACAGCGTCTCGGCCAGGCGGAACTGCTTGCCCTCGAACGGGCCGTTGTTCCCGGGGTCCCACATCTGGTGCGCGATACGGAGCGTGTCCTCGAGTTTCTGGAAGCGTTCCGTCCATGTGCCGAACGGGACGCCAAGGCCGACGTGCTCCCGCTCGTACCAGCCGGCGCCGACGCCGAAATAGGCCCGGCCCTTCGACAGTACGTCGAGCGTGGTGACCGTCTTCACCAGCACACCGGGGTTGCGGTACGTGGCGCCCGTCACCATCGTGCCGAGCTTGATGCGCGAGGTGACGGCGGCGGCGTAGGCGAGGCCCGTGTAGCCCTCGATCATCTCCTGCTCGGCGCGGCCGACGCCGGGGATCTGGAAGAAGTGGTCCATCAGCCAGAGGCTATAGAAGCCGTTGTCCTCGGCGCGCCTGGCGATGCCCGCCCAGGTCTCTCCGAAGGCCTCGGGGCCGCCGCCCCACGTGAGGTACGGCACCTGCAGTCCGATTCGCACGGTGGTCTCCCTCCTACGGCGCGATGCGCTTGATGCCGGGTACGTTATCGAAGTCGGTATCGAAGGAGATGATCTCGCCGATACCGCTCTGTCGCGCTATGGCGACGTGATACGCATCGACAAGCGAGAGCTTGCTGTCGGCGAAGATGTCCAGTGTTGCCTCCCAGACGGCCTTACTCCGCACGATGACACCCGGGAGGTCGATGAGCCCTTGGAGCGTGGTCTGAAGCTCCTCTCGCGTGGCCTCGTACATCCCAAGCAGGGTGAACGCGGCCTCGAAGAGGGCCTGGTCGAGGATGCGTGCACGAAGCTCGCCGGTGCCGAGTCGGGTGATGATGGCAGTCGCACGCGGTGACAGTTCGGGACTGTCCTGTGTGACGTGGCGGAGGATGACGTTCGTATCGAGGAGCGGCGCGTCATCCGCCACGGTTGTGCTGCTTTGTGGCCGCGGCGGCAGCGTACTCGGCCGCGGTCCGCTCCTCCTCCTTGATCCTCGCCTGCAGATCGTCAGGCGGCGGCACGCGACCTGCAAACACGCCGGCGGTGCGTTCCGCGTAGCTGCGTGTGTCGACCTCGATCACGCCGTCTCTAAGGCGAAACCACAGCCGGTCCCCGGCCTTGAGGCCCAGGGCTTCCCGGATGGGCGCAGGCACTGTGACCTGCCCTTTCGTAGTAAGAGTTGATGAGCGCATGTAGTACTCCTGATTCTTGAATCATACCGACCGGCACTCAGGTAATACAACTCCCGTCGCTCAGGAGACAAGCACCTCCCGGTTTGAGCCTAATGCGGGCTCGTGATAGCTTGCACATGCACCACGGAGGGGGGATGCCAGATTCCAGCCGCGCCCCCGAGCCTACGCCTTCCGGCTCGGCTTCCGGCACCCGGTACTCGAGGCGCTCCAGCTTCCGCTCCGCCCCGGCTCTCTCCCGATACCCCTCGTACTTGAAGCAGATTCCCGCGAAGGGCATGAGGTAGCCCCGACCATGGCTGTCTACGAACACGACGTGCTCGTCATCGGCGCCGGACTCGCCGGCATGCGGGCGGCCATCGCCGCGCAGCAGCTCGGCGCGGACGTCGCGATGATCTCGAAGGTCCACCCGGTGCGCTCGCACTCGAACGCGGCGCAGGGCGGCATCAACGGCCCCGGACTGGGGGAGGACGGCGGCCCGTGGGAGGAGCACGCGTTCGAGACGACGAAGGCGTCGGACTACCTGGGCGACCAGGACGCGATCGAGATTCTGGCCAAGGAGGGCGGGCGCGAGGTGCTCCAGGCGGAGCACTGGGGCGTCGTCTTCTCGCGCAAGCCGGACGGGCGCATGGCCGTGCGCCGCTTCGGCGGGATGGGGAAGGCGCGCACGTTCTTCGTCGGCGCGATCACCGGCCAGGCGATCTTGCACGTGCTGTACGAGCAGCTCATGAAGCCGAGCGTCTACCAGGCGATGCGCTCGTACGAGGAGTGGTTCGTCACCAGCCTCATCGTCGACGACGGCGTCTGCCGCGGCTGTGTGGCAATGAACATCCGCACGGGCGACCTGCACGCCATCACCGCAAAGGCGACCATCATCGCCACCGGCGGCCTGGGCCGCGTGTATGAGCCGTCGACCAACGCGCTGATCTGCACAGGCGACGGCATCGCGATGGCCTATCGCGCCGGCGCCCCGATCATGGACATGGAGATGGTGCAGATCCACCCGACGACGCTGAAGGGCTCGGGTGTGCTGATCACCGAGGGCGCGCGTGGCGAGGGCGCCTATCTGCTGAATAAGGACGGCGAGCGCTTCATGTCGAAGTACGCGCCCAACCTGATGGAGCTGGCGTCCCGCGACGTCGTCTCCCGCGCGGAGCAGACGGAGATCGACGAGGGGCGCGGCGTCGATGGCTGCGTCTACCTCGACATGCGGCATCTCGGCGAGAAGCTGATCAAGGAGCGGCTGGAGGAGATCTACGAGATCGCCCGCGACCTGGTGAACATCGACATCGTCACGGAGCTGCTGCCGATCCAGCCGGGCGTCCACTACATCATGGGTGGCATCAAGACGGATATCGACGGCCTCACGCCGATGCCCGGGCTCTACTCCGCCGGCGAGGCCGCCTGCGTAAGCGTGCACGGCGCGAACCGCGTCGGGGCGAACTCGTTGCTGGACACGCTGGTCTTCGGCCGCCGCGCCGCCGAGCACGCGGTGCCGTGGCTGCGGCAGCAGAAGTTCCGCCCCATCCCGGAAAGCGTCGTCGAGAAGGACCGCAAGATGCTCCAGGAGATCGTCGACCGGCCGGCGAACGGCGACCGCGTCGCCAAGATCCGCCGCGATATGGGGCTTTCGATGTCGGAGAACGTCGGCCTGTTCCGTTCGCCCGAGCGCCTCGAAAAGCAGGTGGAGAACCTCAAGGAGATCCGCGCGCGCTACGAGAAGGTCGGCATCGAGGACAAGGGCAAGGTGTTCAACACCGACCTGCTCTTCCACGTCGAGCTGGGCTTCATGATCGACTGCGCGGAGATGATCGTGAAAAGCGCGATCGAGCGGAAGGAGAGCCGGGGCGCCCACACGCGGCTCGACTACCCGAACCGCGACGACGAGAACTGGCTCAAGCACATCGTCCTCACCCGCAAGCCGGACGGGACCGAGGAGATGAGCTACCTGCCGGTGACGATCACGCAGTTCCAGCCACAGGAGCGCAAGTACTAGGCAGCGTCGCCGGCAGCGACTGGCAAGCGAGGCACGCATGAAGGTGAAGCTGAAGGTGAAGCGGACTGACCCGGAGACGGGCGCGTCGCGCTATAGCCGCTACGAGATCGATGCCGAGCAGAGCATCACGCTGCTCGACGCGCTGATCCACGTGCGCGAGTACGAGGATGGCACGCTGGGGTTGCGCTGCTCGTGCCGGAGCGCGATCTGTGGCTCCTGCGCCATGCGCGTCGACGGGCGGGCGCGGCTGGCCTGCCGGTCGAAGGTTATCGCCCTCACGCGCGGCAACGAAGAGCACGAGATGACGGTCGAGCCGATGGGCAACATGCCCGTCATCCGGGACCTGGTGACGGACATGGAGATGTTCTGGGCCAAGATCCGGCAGGTCGACCCGTACCTCCAGCCCGAGGGCCCGGAACCCGAGGGCGAGTACCGTGTGCCGAACGAGTACATGCTGGACCTGACGCACGTCATGAACTGCATTATGTGCGGTGCCTGCGTCAGCGACTGCACTGTCCTCGAGGTCGACAAGAACTTCATCGCCCCGGCCACCCTCGCGAAGGCCTACCGCTTCGTCGGTGACCCGCGCGACGCCCACCAGGTGGAGCGCCTGCGCCAATACAGCGAGTATGGCGGCATCTGGGACTGCACGCGCTGCAACATGTGCGTTGAGGTCTGCCCCAAGGGTGTAGCGCCGATGAACCGCATCCTGCAACTGCGGGAGATGGCGATCG
>DATMAH010000064.1:0-2089 GCA_035583735.1 Dehalococcoidia bacterium | reverse complement strand
CGGCCCGATAGTCCGATCACGCCTCGCTGCCCGCCCGCCCGCCCCCGATACTGCGGCTGATGGACGACCAGGAGTACCGGGAACGACTGGCGCGCGACCTCGCCGGCTGGCGTAACGCAGGGCTGATCACGGCAGATCAGGAGCGCGAAATGCTCGCCCGCGCGGGCGCTGGCGAGGCGCGCTTCCTGCGCGCGCTGCGCCTCGGGTGGTTGATCACCGCCGTCTCCGTGGTCGGCGCGCTCGTGCTGGGTGCCGGCGTCATCCTGCTCTTCGCCTCCAACTGGGAGGAGATGCCGGACTGGTCCCGCACCGCCCTCGTGTTCGGCGGCATGATGGCGGCGTATGCCGGCGGCTACGCGCTCATCTACCGTTACGACATGCAGCGCATCGGCAGCGCGCTGTTGCTTCTCGGCGCCGTGCTGTTCGAGGCGGGGCTCTTCCTGCTCGCGCAGATCTACAACATGCCGGTGGCGAGCCCCGTGCTGCTGCTGCTCGCCGCCATCGGCATCCTCCCGCTCGGCTACGCGTTCGGCTCGCGCATCATCGCCCTCGCCGGCGTCGTCAACCTCACGATCTGGGCGTACTGGGAGCTGTTCGAGCGCTACGAGGAGTCGCCGGGCATCTTCGTGGCGTTCATCGTGCTCGGCGTGCTGGGCGTCGCCTGGTACGCCGTCGGCCGCATCCACGGCGTCTGGCAGGCCACGCGGCGCTTCGAGGAAGTCTGGGTGTTCTCGGGCCTGCTCGTGACGCTCTCGCTCGTGTACGCCTACACGTTCGTCGAGCCGTGGGAGACGATCATCGAGGACGGCGTCGAGTCGTTCGCGGCGCCGCCGGTCGTCTACATCGCCATCCTCGCCGCCGGCGCGTTGGTCGCCGCGCAGGCGGTCCTTCGCGCGCGCTCCGTGGAGCACGTACTCGACATCAGCGCGCAGGCCGGCATCCTGGTGCTCGCGGCCATCGTCGCGACGTGGCCGGCGTGGACCGGCTACGCCGTCGTCTTCAACGGCGTCTTCTTCGCCGTGGCGGCGGGCCTGGTGACGCGCGGCTACCTTGGCGGCGACGAGCGGTACGTGAACGCCGGCCTGCTCGCCGTCGGCGTCGGCGTCATGACGCGCTACGTCGACGTCTTCTGGTCGCTGCTCACCGGCTCTCTCTTCTTCATCATCGGGGGCCTGCTGCTGCTCGCGGTAGCGTTCGCGGCCGAGCGCTTCCGGCGCACGCTCCTCCGGTCGATGCCGGACGACCGCGCCGGCACGACGGGCCCCGGCGCGCCCAACCAGCCGGCGCCCGGCGGGGTGCCATCATGATCGGCCTGCTGCGCCGTCCGTCCGTCCGGCTCGCCGCCGTGGTCGTGCTGCAGGCGCTGATCCTGCTCTCCGTCATCGCATTCAAGCAGTACACCATCTGGACCGGCGAGACGGTGCTGCTGCGTACGGTGCCTGTCGACCCGCGCGACCCGCTGCGGGGCGATTACGCCGTCGTGCGCTACGAGATCTCGCAGATCGATTCGCGCGACCTTGCCGGCGACGAGTACGTGGACGGCGACGTCTACGTCGAGCTACAGGAGGACGGCGACGGGTACTGGCAGGCCGTCGCCGTCCACGAGGACCGCGAGCGCTCGTACGGCGGCACCGTGCTCATCAAGGGGGAGATCGCCGGCGCGTCGTACCTGCGCGCGTACAGGGTCTATGACATCGAATACGGCATCGAGCAGGTGTTCATCCCGGAGGGGTCAGGCGCCTACATCCCGTCCCCCGGCGACGACGAGGTCGCCGTTGCGGTGAAGGTCGACCGGTTCGGCAACGCCGTCCCGCGCCACTTCGTCGTCAACGGCGAAGAACTCCCGCTTGAGCGCCGCTGATCGCTCTCCCCATCGTTGCCCTTGCCGTTTGCCGTTTGCTGTTTGCTGTTGCAGTTCCGGCCTTATCCGGCCAGCGACGCCCGGTACGCGTCGTACGCCTTGCGCACGTCATCGTGCTTGAGCGCCAGGATCTCGGCGGCGAGACAGGCGGCGTTGCGCGCGCCCCAGGCGCCCACGGCGACCGTCGCCACCGGCATGCCCGGCGGCATCTGGACGATGGAGTAGAGC